>JBBTXM010000035.1:0-12490 GCA_038062255.1 Patescibacteria group bacterium | reverse complement strand
CCGGCCCGGCTGGCACATCGAGTGTTCGGCAATGTCTATGAAGTATTTGGGCAAGACTTTCGACTTGCATGCAGGAGGGGTGGATTTGATATTCCCCCACCACGAAAATGAAATAGCCCAATCGGAAAGCGCGACAGGCAAAAAATTCGTAAACTATTTTTTAGAAGGAGAGCATCTTTTGGTTGAAGGGCAAAAAATGTCCAAATCTTTGGGAAATGTTTTTACTCTCCGCGATTTTGAAGCCAGAAAAATCAATCCCCTCGCCTACCGCTATTTTGTTTTGGGAGCGCATTACCGAAGCAAGCTTAATTTTACATGGGAGGCGTTGGGTGGAGCGGAAAGGGCGCTTGAAAAATTGTATGAGTTTATAAAAAATCTAAAGAGCCAAGAATTAGATAAAAAATCTAGTCCCCTGCCTGACCGGCAGGCAGGCTTGCCCCTAGCCCCCATACGCTCAAAGTTCAACTCTACCCTCTCCGATGACTTAAATACTCCCAAGGCGCTTGCTGTGGTTTGGAGTTTAGTCAACTCATATAATAAAAATCCAGATAAATACGATTCCAAAGAAGTTTTGAAAATTTTTTACGGATTTGATGAGGTTTTGGGGCTTGGATTTAAAAATATAAAACATTTCCCTATCCCGAACGCTGTTTTAGCGCTTGCGAAAGAGCGCGAGAAGTTCCGACAGCAGAAAAAATGGGCTGAAGCCGATAAAATCCGCAAGGAATTGAGAAAACAGGGTTTCGAAATCAAAGATACGCCAGAAGGGCCCCGACTATCCCCAGTTTCTGCACTTTAGAACTGATTTTTTGCGTTTGCTAAGGTTTTTTTTGCGTTCTAGAATCAAAATATACTATGGACCCGAAAACTTCCAAAATTATATCCCCTTTTGATACCACGAGGATGCCCCCGCAGAATATAGACGCCGAAATTTCGCTTTTGGGGTCAATAATGCTTGATGGCGACGCAATGCACAAAGTAGCTGATGTTCTCCGCCAAGAAGATTTTTATAAAAAAGAACACCAAAATATATATGGAGCGTTTGTTGGATTGTTTTCGGCTTCAAAACCGATTGATGTTCTTTCGGTATCCAATTTTTTAAAAGAACAAAATAGATTGGAGGATGTCGGCGGAAGCGCTTATCTTGTCAATTTGGTAAACAGCGTTCCTACCTCCTCAAATGCGGTCCATTACGCCGAAATAGTCCGCAAAAAAAAGGTTCTGCGCGATCTTATTTCCGCGTCTTTCCACATTTCCCAGCTCGGCTACCAAGAGAGCGGAGACGTTGGCCTGATGCTCGACGAAGCCGAAAAAAAGATTTTTGATATCTCCCAGCGCTCTTTTTTAAAAACATTTACATCCGTCGGCTCTTCGCTGGACGAAGCTTGGGAAAGAATCGATAAGCTCCACAAAGGCACGGGGGCTTTGCGGGGAGTGCCCACTGGTTTTAAAGAACTGGATAATATTTTATCGGGACTCCAAAATTCCGACCTTGTGATTTTAGCTGCACGCCCATCTTTGGGTAAAACATCATTTGCTATGGATATAGCCCGCCATGTTGCGGTAAATGAAAAAATACCTGTTGGAATTTTTTCTTTGGAAATGTCCAAAGGGCAAATTATCGATAAAATAATCGCGGCTCAAGCGAGGGTAAGCTTGTGGAATTTGCGCACCGGCAAGCTGTCGCAAGAAAACGGGGATTTCGAACGCATAAGAGATTCTCTCAACGAACTATCCTCTGCCCCGCTTTTCATAGACGACGAAGCGTCTTTGAATATTCTGCAGATGCGCGCCAAAGCCAGAAGGCTCAAAGCCGAAAAGGGCCTGGGGCTTTTGATAGTGGATTATTTGCAGCTGATGGTTCCCAGAAACGCGACCGACAACATGGTCCAGCAAATTACGGAAATCTCGAGGGCGCTCAAAATTTTGGCAAAAGAACTCGATGTGCCCGTGCTAGCGCTTTCCCAGCTTAACCGAGCAATAGAACACCGCACCGATAAAAAGCCCCAGCTTTCGGACCTGCGCGAATCCGGAGCGATTGAGCAGGATGCCGATGTGGTCATGTTTATTTACCGCGAGGACCGCGTCAAAGAAAATTCAGAACGCAAAAACCAGGCCGATATATTGATCCGCAAACACCGCAACGGCCCATTAGGCGAAACAAAATTTTATTTTAATGAGGAGCTTGCGAGCTTTACCCCACTGGACAGGCGTGATATATAAGTATCTATGATAGCAATTATAGAAACTGGGGGAAAACAGTATATCGTGTCCCCTGGGCAAAAAATACAGATTGAAAAAATTCCAGGAAAAGCTGGAGATAAATTTGATTTTGATAAGGTTTTGCTTATTTCCGAAAACAGCAACACCCAGACCGGTAAACCGTATTTGGAAGGCAAAAAAATATCCGCCGAAATTACGGAACAAAAAAGACTGCCTAAAGTTACTGTTTTCAAGTATCACTCAAAAACTCGCTACAAAAAAACCAAGGGCCACAGGCAGAATGTTACCGTAGTGAAAGTTGTATAACCATTCCCAGTATCGCGAAAATTGTGCCAATTACCCAAAAACGCATTGTAACTTTTTCCGGAGGCCACCCAAGAGCCTCAAAATGATGGTGTATGGGAGCGACTAAAAAAACTTTTCTTTTGAACAGTTTTTTTGATAAAAGCTGGATTTGCGTGGATGCGCTCGAAAGAACCAATGGGAAAGCGATTATTGGCAATACCGCCACGGCATCGGTCAAAAATGCCACCACCGTGAGCGCGCAGGTAAGGGCCATTGTGCCGGTTTCGGACATATAAAATCTAGCGGGCGGAATATTAAACCACAAAAATGCCAAAATTGCTCCCATTATGACAGCGCAAAAAGCAGCTATATCTATTTGATTTTGAAAAAAAGCAATGCCGGCATACGAAGCAAAAATTGATGCAAACACTCCTCCCGAAAGCCCGTCGATGCCGTCTATCACTCCCCCACTGAAAGTGGCGAGCATCACTCCTATAAAAAACGGCACAAATAAAATTCCAAGCTCCCAGTACCCAATGCCTGGCACAAAAATAGAGGTCATTTCCAATTTGGAATAAAACCAAAACGAGGAAAGGAGAGCTATCATAAAGATAAGAAAAAGCCTCCGGCCAAACGCCAATCCCCCGCCTTTGTATGTTCCTCTGCCGAAGACGGTCATAAAATCGTCCAATAGCCCCACAAGGGCCGCCGCGACCAAAACTCCCAGAGGCACCCATGTTTGAGAGCGCGAAAGAAAATTAAGTTTTTCAAAAATAGGATCAAACCCGGAATTTTTAAGTAAATAAAAAAGCATCGCAACCGCCAGCGTTGTGAACCATATCAATATCCCTCCCATTCTGGGGGCTTTTGTTTCGCGTTCTTTGTGGAGAGAGTTAAAAATCGGGGTTGGGGCGCCATCCGGAGCCGTAGTGCGGGCATCTTTGCGCCACATTTTATATTTGTATAAAAAATGAGTAAGAATCGGAGTTAGTCCGATTCCCAGAAAAAACGAAAAAGCCGAAAGCCCCAAAATTTTATATATATTTAATATAGAATCCGTCATTCTAATAGTTTAACAAGTTTTTTTGCTTCTTCAAATCTTCCATCAATAGTCGAACCAAGTATAATTATAAGCTTCGGTTTGCCGAGCGGGTGTTCAATTATAATAAGCAAGTTTCCTTCGGCGCTGTCGGTAAAACCAGTTTTTGCTCCTATGATTTTGGAAATTTCCCAGCGCAATATATTTGTGTGTTTTAGGCCATCTTTGTTTCCAACCTGCCAGATTATTGAATCCAGCGAATTCTTTGCAACCTGCGCCAAATCCCAAGCGGAACCGAAGTTGCTCGCAACCTCACCAAGGTCTAGTCCCGTCGGATTTAAAAAAATCATTGTTTTCGCGCCAAGCCCCAATGCTTTTTGGCGTATCAGCTGTAAAAACCACTTTTGGTCTCCAAAATGCTCAACAAGCGCCATCATTGCGTCGTTGGACGATTCTCCCATAGCCATAGCTAAAAGATCTTCGGCGCGGATATACTCGCCTACTTTTAAAACGCTGGGTTCCGGAGTTTCGACCGCGCTTTTAGTTATTTCTACATTATCGTTTAAGTTAATGTGGTCAGCTATAACCAGGGAGCTTACTATTTTTGTAAGTGAAGCAAGCGGCAAGGGTTCGTATATATTTTTTTCAAATAAAATTTCTCCGGTTAACAAATCGAGCGCTAGAGCGGAGCGAGCTTCGATAGTAACGCCACCCCCATCGCCTCCTCCTCTTAAATTAAGAGGAGAGGGTTTTGGGGAGGAGTTATTTGTCGGCAATATTAAGACTGCCGCCAATGCAATTATCGCTAATATAAATTTTTTATTTTTCATTATTTTTATAGTATCTCGCTGAAACAAAATAAAAAATTTTTTCTGTGGACAACTTAAGTATTAAGATTTGCATAATGCATAATACGTAATACATAATACGGATGTGGTTTTTGGAAAGACCTCGACAAAATACATGAAAAATACTATAAACAACAATATGATTCTCCAGAAAGAAAATAAAATTTTACGGGCCAAAACAGAGGAAATAAAAAAAATTAACTCTCAAGAAATTAAGTTACTAATTAAAAAAATGGTTGACGCGATGTTTGCTGAACCGGACGGTATTGGCATTGCCGCCCCGCAGATCGGTGAAAGCAAAAAAATATTCTTGGTGGCCGAAGATGTATTGCATCCGGAACGATTTGACAAAGAAAATAAAAGAACAAGAAATTTTCTTGTTTTTATAAATCCGATAATGAAAAAAAAATCGTCCAAAAAAACTGAAGATATTGAAGGATGCTTATCGGTAAGAGGTTTGTATGGCAGCGTTCCACGGCCTGAAAAAATTACCGTTGAATATTTTGATGAATCCGGAAACAAAAAATCGCGCGGGGCTTCCGGGCTTTTCTCCAGGGTAATTCAACATGAAATGGATCACTTGGAAGGAATATTATTTATAGACAAAGCGAAAAAAATTCAAAAAATTACTCCGCCACATTTATAATAGGTTTATGAATAAAAAAATAGCTTTTTTCGGAACTTTTGGGGAATTTTCAAGGCTTTATCTCGATTCTCTTAAAAACGCGGGCTTTAATATTGCGCTGGCAGTTGAAGACAAAAAAATAGATTTTAGAACTATAGAACAAAAATTGCTTGAAACCAAGCCTGATCTGGGAGTAATAGCGTATTTTGGAAAGATTATACCAAAAAATATTTTAAAAATTCCCGCGAAAGGTTTTATTAACGCGCATCCTTCGCTCCTGCCCAGGTGGCGGGGGCCTTCGCCTGTTCAAAATACTATTCTGGCAGGCGACACAAAAACCGGAATAACAATTCATATCACATCCGAAGAAATCGATGAGGGTGATATTTTAGCGCAAAAAGAAGTTCCGATTTTTTCAAATGACACTTGCGGAGTTCTTACGGAACGTTTAGCTAAAGAGGGAGCGAAGTTGTTGCCGGAAGTAATTGAGAGTTGGTTGAACAGAACAATAACTCCAACTTCCCAAAATCATTCTTTGGCCACTCACAGCAAAATGATTAAAAAAGAAGACGGTTTAATTGATTGGTCAAAAACTCCGGAATACATAGAACGGCAAGTCCGCGCCTATGATCCATGGCCAGGAACTTTCACAAAAATGAAAAACGGCAAAATTCTTAAAATCAAAAAAGTTGAAACAAAAAACGGAAAATTAAAAATTCTTGTTGTCCAGCCGGAAGGAAAAAAAGATATGCCGTATGAGGCATTTCTCCGCGGACATCCTGATTTTAAAATTTACAATGCTGCGGGGCTAGGATTCGAACCTAGATAAACGGCTTCAAAGGCCGCTGTCCTACCATTAGACGACCCCGCAATATAGTAATTTATACCAAAATTTAAGCTGTTTGTGTAGTAATTTTGATCAAAGCCAGCTCTAGCGGTATGTGGGCGGTATAATCGTCGGCCCTGTGCGACAAAGCAGTTAAAATCTCGCGCAGAGCGAAATCAAAAAATATAGAATTTTTTTTGGGCAAATTTTTCAAAAATTCCAATTCTTGCGCTGAAAGTTCCTCCGCTATTTCCCTATTTGTAGGGTCAAGATGCAAAAAAAGGCTTGCCCGAACATTTCGTAAAATCAATTTACCCAGCAGAGACGGGTTGATTCCGCTATTTATCGCGTAACTGAAGTTCTCGAGCATTGTTTTTGAATCTTTATTGAACATGGAAGAAACAATAGAATTTACCTGCTCTTCTTTGGGAGCGCCCAAAAGCAAGCGTACGTCTTTTTCCTCGATTGATTTGCTATTTAATCCGGATAGTTGGAAAAGAATATTTTCGGCGTCTCTCAAAGAACCGTCCGAAAAAAACGCCATAAGCCCTAGAGCATCGTCGCTTACCGCCATATCTTCTTTTTTTGATATTTTTTTGAGTTCTTTGATAGTTTCCGCAACGGGAATTTTGGCAAATTCAAAATGCTGAGTACGCGAGATTATAGTTTCTGGAACTTTTGAAATTTCCGTGGTTGCGAGCACAAACAGAACATGTTCCGGAGGCTCCTCGAGAGTTTTAAGCAAAGCATTGAAGGCCTCCCGCGTAAGCATATGGACTTCATCTATAATGTAGGCCTTTTTTGGGGATGAAAACGGCAATACCCTCACCCCCTCTCGAAGTTCGCGGGCTTCGTCTATACCCCTCTGCGAAGCGCCGTCTATTTCTATGGTGTCTTCCGGATTGCAACCAACGCTTTTGGCCAAAATGCGCGCCAGAGTGGTTTTTCCAGTGCCTCGCGGGCCGGAAAACAAATAAGCGTGCGCTATTTTATCTTGAGCGAGCGCGTTTTTTAACGCTTGGACAATACGGCTTTGCCCCGCCACTTCGTCGAATTTTTGAGGCCTGTATTTTCGATAAAAAACTTCAGACATTTTTTTTAAACGCAAAAAATTTATAACCAATAAAGTTCCAAGTCAATGCTAAAGCATTGGCCGCTACTTTTGAAATGTTTAGCCAAATTTGGCTGTTATACGCAACAGGAATGGAAGTAAGCGCTATAATTATTCCGCTGTTTACCGCGAGGCCTACCAAAGTTACTCCCAAAAATTTTGGAAAATCCGCAAAAAGGCCGGTATCGCCTTTTTTAAATACCCATAATTTATTCCAAAGATAATTATTGGTTACTGCCGCCAAAAACCCCGGAACGTTAATCCACCCCAGGGTGATTCCGGCAGTTATGCCAGTAAAAACACTGACCCAATTTAGAATTGAAAAATCTATCGCGGCTCCCAAAAATCCAACAACGGCGAATTTTCCAAATTGATTGAAAAACGGAAACCTGCCTCGACTGCCGTCGGGCAAGGCGGGCCACTGCGAAAGAAATCCCCCAAGCCACACTCCGGCCGCCCAAAAAATCGGCAGCGCAAAAAGTAAAATTTCTTTTTGAAATTTAAAATTTATATCTAAAGCCGAAAAAACTTTAAGAGCCAAAATGCCGGTAATAAATCCGGCGAGAGCCCCAATCAAATAATCTTTTTTAGTTATGTTTGAACCAATGTTCGACATGTTTTCGATACTTCCTATTTCCAATAAACTTTGAGACAACAAGCAAACAAACAACAAATGCGACAACAAAAAGCAAAATTGAATACAAAATAAGCGATTCCATTTATAACTTATGATACAATTTTAATATGAGAAAATCCAGCTTGCTAGCCATTTTTATCCTGGCAGGAATGATATTTGTGATGATTGAGTCTTCCAAAAACGACTCGGCAACATTTGACGAAATCGCCCATATTGGGGCCGGTTACTCCTACCTTCAAGAAAAGGACGGCCGGCTGAATCCGGAGCATCCGCCATTGATAAAAATGTTTTCCGCAATTCCGCTTTTGTTTTTAAGGCTGAATTTTTCCACAAACCAGCCTTTTTGGACCACAGAGAACGTCAACGACAGGCAATGGGCCGCGGGAAACTCTCTTTTGTACGAATCGGGCAATGATGCGGACAAAATTTTATTTTGGTCGCGTTTTCCCATAATGGCTCTTGCGGTACTTTTCGGATTTTTTATTTTTTGGTGGGCAAGAAAAAATTACGGAGCAAAAACCGCAATACTCTCTCTTTTGTTGTTTGCCCTATCCCCCACTTTTTTGGCGCATTCGCGGTTGGTTACAACAGACTTAGGAGCGGCATTCGCCTTTTTTGCAAGCGTTGTATTTTTTCTGAAATTTTTAGAAAACAACAGCAAGAAATCCGCGGTCTATTTTGGCCTGGTTTTCGGATTATCGCTTTTGGTAAAATTCTCATTGGTTATATTGATTCCGTTTTTTTTAATTTTAGTAATTTGGAAATTGATTGAAAATTGGAAATTGAAAATTGGAAATTTGGCGCTGGCTATGCTTATTGCTCTCTCCATCATCTGTATCTTTTACATTCCCCTAGTCTGGAACTATCCTCCGGAGCAAAACCTTGCAGACGCCCGATATACTTTGGGTAGCTATAAAACAGCTCAGTTCGCCTCAAAAATCGATTTTTGGCTTCTTTCAAACCAAATTACTAGGCCATTGGGCCAATACTTACATGGATTTTTAATGGCCGCCCAGCGAACAGCCGGCGGAAACAGCGCGTATTTTTTGGGAGAAATTTCTTCGGATGGGTGGACTTCGTATTTTCCTGTTCTATTTTTTACTAAAGAACAAATAGGGCTCTATATTTTGATGCTGATAGCTATCGTCTTTTCTTTTAAAAGACGCTTGGTGTCGCGCCAAAACGCTATTTTATTTTCTTTTATCGCCTACTACTGGGTCTGGAGCCTCTGGAGCCCTCTTAACATAGGCATTCGCCATATTTTGCCCACATTTCCGTTTATTTATATTCTAGTTTCGGGGGCAATAAACAAGGTGAGGCCTGTTTTCATTTTTGCTATTTTTTTGTGGATGGCAATTGAAATTGCGTTTGTATTTCCATATTTCATTTCGTACTATAACGAGTTCGCTGGAAGTTTTAAAAACGGCTATCGAGTTGCAACCGATTCAAATTACGATTGGGGACAAGACCTAAAGAGACTAAAGTTTTGGGTTGAAGAAAAAAATATTGATAAAATCTATCTGGACTATTTTGGCGGGGGCTCTCCCAAATACTATTTGGGCGACAAATACGAATTTTGGAGATACGAAAAAGGCTCTCCGCCCGCAGGGTCGTATTTCGCCGTATCGGCAAATTCGCTTGTGGGAGCGGAGAAGTTGTATTATTGGCTGGAGAATAAAAAACCGGTAGCAAGAGCAGGAAGTTCAATTTTCATATTCTCATTTTAGTTTATAAAACGCTTTATTCGGGAATCTCATATCTATATACTCAAGCGAAGAATTTTTAACTTTTTGCTCCAAAATAAGCTTTAATTTTTCTGCCAGTTCCGCCCCGCTGCGCGGTTCGTTTTTGAGCAAAATTATATGCCAATTTTGCTTTAAGAAAATCTTAAAATCGTTTTCAACGCTTATTGTTTCGGCGTTTAAATCCATTCTAGAAACTTCCGACAAAAAATCGGCCAAAAATTCCGCCTCTTTTAAGGATAATATATAATCTCCGATTTTTTTTACTTCCGAACCTGTTTCTATAAACGGAATAGGGTTTTCGGTAAAAGACGGGGCTAATTCGTACAAAAATCCGGTT
This sequence comes from Patescibacteria group bacterium, assembly GCA_038062255.1. Classification (GTDB taxonomy): domain Bacteria; phylum Patescibacteriota; class Minisyncoccia; order UBA11713; family 2-01-FULL-45-33; genus JBBTXM01. The sequence continues at coordinate 2,814 of JBBTXM010000035.1, read as the reverse complement.
TTATTGGCATAAAAACAATCTTCATTACAATAAATGAACTTCGGCTTTATTTCCAAAAACTCCAATTCTATTTTATTGGGGAATTTTTTATTCACTTTAGCCACTCCCAAATCGCTTTCCAAAATAATTTTTTCCGCTTTTTCAGAAGAGAATAAGAAAAAATTGCTCATTGGAGCAAAAAAATCATTTTTTTCTTCAAAAAAAGACGCAAACGCCAAGTTTACTTGCGATTGCCTTATTAGGGGATTGTTTATTTCGATGTTGGAAATTTTAAAATACGGTATCCAAAAAAACCCCCAAACAGCAGCGCCCCCCAACAAAACAAGCCAGCCGGTTTTTTTTGCTTGGCGGAAAAACCTTTCTTTTTTCTGGTGATAATAGTTGATCTTTATCATTTAAAGATATTTTTTCAATACTTCCGGAATATCCAATGAACCGCCGGGTTTTTGGTTGTTTTCCAGAAACGCTTCCAGAATTCTTGGAGTAGCTACGGCTGTGTTATTTAGAGAGTGGGCAAATTTTGTTTTCCCTTCGGAGTCTTTGTATTTGATTCCAAGCCTTCGGGTCTGAAAATCGTGAAAATACGAGCTTGAGTGCGTTTCGCGATATTTATTTTCCGATGGAATCCAGCCTTCAATATCATATTTTTTGACCTGCCCCAGTCCCAAATCGCCAGCGCAATTTACCACAACTCTATAAGGTATATTAAGCAAGCGCATCATTTCTTCTGAATTAGCCGTAAGTTCTTCGTGAATATTCACAGATTCCTGGTGCGAAGCCTTGCACAAAACAATTTGTTCTATTTTATAAAATTCGTGTACTCTAAATAATCCTCTTTGGTCTTTGCCGTAGCTTCCGGCTTCTCTGCGGAAGCAAGGCGAAAACGCCGAATATTTTTTAGGCAATTCTTCTTCGCGCAGAGTTTCGTCCCTGTGGTAGCCCATCATCGCCACTTCTGCCGTGCCCGAGAGATAAGTATTGTCCTGCGTTTTGTAAACATCCTCTTCGGATTGCGGAAACCATCCGGTGCCCAACATATTTTCTTTGCGCACTATCGAAGGAGCAATAAATGGAGTAAACCCTTTTTTTTGTAAAAACTCTAAAGCAAATTGCCAGATAGCAAGTGATAGCCTGGCGCCGTCATTTTTTAAAAAGTATCCTCGGAATCCGGAAACTTTCACTCCCCTTTCGAAATCGGCCATATCGCCGTCTTTTAAAATTTGCAAGTAATCGCGGCCCCCAAGTTCTTTGAGAGATTTTTTTTCGCCCCCGCTTTTTATTTCCTGATTATCTTTGTCGGACACGCCGTCCGGCACGGAAGGGTCGGGGATATTCGGCACTTCAAGCATAAGTTCTTCGAACTCCGATTCTATCGCGCGCAAATCGTATTCTTTGTTTGATAGTTTATTTTTTTCTTCTTTGAGCCTTACCGAAAAATTCTCGCGCTCTTCGCCCATGAGAGTCATGAGTTTATCTGAAGACTTTTTGTGGCTCGCGCGAAGTTCGTCGATTTCTTGGATAGCGGCGCGCCGTTTTTCGTCAATTGCTATAAGGCGGTCAATATCCGCCTTTACATGTTTTCTCTGGACCGCTTCTTTTACCAAATCCGGATTTTCTCTGATGAATTTTATGTCTAACATATGTTTTATTATACCAGTGGACCCGGGGAGAATTGAACTCCCGTCTGCCGGATGCAAACCGGCCGTTCTGCCACTTAACTACGGGCCCTTTTAGCTATTCTAGCCTAAACTAGCTTAATATGCTATACTGAGCATAAGCTCAATTTTGGGTCGAAATAGGGCTAAAATAGCTTTAAAAGCTAACAATTTTAATATGAATGAAGCTTATTGCGTAAAATGCCGTTCAAAGAGAATGATGAAAAACGCCCAGGAAGTTCCCATGAAAGGCAAAGGCGGAAAAACCCGCAGAGCCATGACCGGCAACTGCGAAGTTTGCGGTACCAAGATGTTTAAAATCTTGCCAAATAAATAATTGCTTTACGCAATTATCCCGACGTACGTCGGGATGAAAGCTAAAGCTTTCATTTTATTTGTCGACAAATAAAGCCCGAAACCCGCTCCAAAGGCGGGTTTTTGGTTTACCCCCACACCAAAGATTTTGGTGTGGGGGTTTATTCAATCACATTAACCACCCTCATAGCGCTCCCCATATTCCCCGCGCTATCAGTAGCCTTGTACTCAATACTATGAATAGTTGTAGTAGAAGTATCAAGCTGTATTTCAGTTACCAATACTCCATTCAAATAGGTTTGGTATCCTAAATTACTATCTATATTATCCGTTACTATTGCTCCGTTGTCCGAATAGATGAAGCCTACCAAAATCTCTGCTGGATTATTGCCTAGGATTTCTATGGTTGGAGGAATTATGTCTGACGAACTCGCAGTACTGCTCGCTACCTCACCCCCACCCTCTCCTTCGTAAGGAGAGGGTGAATTACAACTTCCTGATTCAGATTTTAAAATACTATTTTCTGAAAACACGCAAACCGGCTCGCCAGTAATTCTATCATATATAGTAATGCCATTTCCCTTAACGGTTAATTTCTCCGTCTCAATCTCTTTCACCACCAACTTCCCTTCCTCGCTGATACTCCAATTCCCGCTCTGCGAAAGTATATTCCTCACATTTACAATATCTTTGTTTTGCATATCGAAGTTGGCTCCCAGAATATTCTGCTGTCCGGAAGCCACTTGATTGATTTTGGCATCGAGTTCTTGTATGGCTCTTACAGCCGTAGCCACTATCCCTCTCACATCATAATTCTCAATCAGACCCACAGGGTTGCCGTTAT
>JBBTXM010000034.1:0-13971 GCA_038062255.1 Patescibacteria group bacterium | reverse complement strand
GGCTGCTCACCGCCTCCCCGAAGCTTATCGCAGGCACGCCACGTCCTTCATCGCCCTATGCATCTTAAGCCATCCTCCATATACTCTTATATTTCTCTTATTAAGAGAAATGTTGACATTAATATTTCACCGTCTTGTTGGAAAATACATTTACAAACGAAAAAACTTAATATTATTAAATTATTAAAGTACAACAAAGATTATGAGTATCTAACAATCAAAAAACCCCGTTGAAGCGGGGCTTTTAAAAGACATAACTTAAATCAGCCAATTTCCCCGCTTTTGGTTTTTTATTATAAATTTGATATCCATATTTCTTTGTATTAACCATTATACACGCCCCAAAAACGGCGTCAATATCCGCCAACTGGCGGATGTCCACAGTCTACTTGGTTACTTAGCAACCGGGTTGCTAAGTAAAACCCCGCCGCTTTTTTGCGACGGGGTTGGTTTATTATTTCTTTGGAATGCTTAAATCAAGACCGAGCTCTCTCGCTGTTTTGGCAGTCAAAAGATTAACCAAATCTTGAGCACCAGATGCGGCTCCATTCTGGCCTCCACCCATCACGACACCGGGAACCCAGTTGCCTTGATATCCTTTTACGGCTTCGGCCCAAACCTTTTGAGCTTCCAGGTAGGTCTGAAGTTTCTTATCCAAGGCACCATCAGCACTCATCACAAGCTCGCGACGACGAGCCTCGCCTTCACCAAGAAGAATATCTTTGGCTTTGGTTTCAACTGCCGCCTTGCGATCCAATTCAGCAACTTCTAGACGCTGCTGAGCCTCGGTCACAAATTTGGCCTTGATGACTTCCTGATCCCATTTTGCTTTGGCCGCATCGGCCTTTCCCTGTTGTTCAACAGTGATTGCTCGTTGTTCAGCTTGTCGCGATTCTGCGATAGCTGTTTGAACTTGCATAGTAATTTGTTGTTGCTGTTTAATTTGCGTCTCTACTTCCGCATCATACGGGAGACGTTTTATCGAAAAATTAAATGGCTTTAAGCCGAATTTAGTTAACTGAGCCTGTTCTTGACGAAGCGGCTGGTTGCCTGGACCGTTAACAATCTCAACAAGTTTGATGGTTTTATCCGCGCCCGAAAGTTCATCTTTTACACGCACGTCTCGAGCAGTTGTCTGATAAACACCGCCCTCAACTTGATCCTCAACATACCGCAAAAGATCATTGCGTTTGTCAGCAAATGATTCTCTCGATGACATCAGTGGACCAGTCATATAAACGGATTTATTCACAACCGTCTCAATTAATTGCTTTTGAATCGATTCTCGTGATCCAAAACGAACATGAAGTTCAGTTAAACTAATAGAGTCCAAGGGCATCTCATACTGAATTGAACCGTCAACCCAACCGTGCCCGCCGTCATTAAAACGAATACTGATACGGCCGTCAGTTGTACCTTCCGCACACTGACTTTCCGATGTTCCTTCCTTGTATTCACCGCAATTGAAATCGTAAATGGCACGCTTCGGATATGCCGTAACACGCCCCAATCCCTGCCATTTTACTCCAGCAGTATTGTACCAGTGAAGTTCGCCATCCAATGGATCTTGAATGACTACGATCTCATTAGCATCGACACTCTCCACAATCTTGCCACTAAGCATAAGTGCTGCCAAAAGCAAAACTCCTGCGACAATGAGAGCAAGCATCTTTCTGATTTCCATTTTTCTTTCTCCTTTTCTATCTGCGATTACTGGTTAACGGTTTTATCAGACCTAGATACTGGTCTGACAGATTGACGAACTGTTCGTCGAACGGACTCTGCTTCGTGAGTCGTTTCGGCGATTTTTTTCTCGAGTTTAGCTTCTGCCACCTTCTCAGTGGCTTCAACTAACTCATGCTGGAGACGCCCCTCTCTACTAAACATTGGGAAAAGAGGCGTATCCCGCCACAATGGCAGAACTACCTGAGTTACTCCCAAGTAGAACAAGATTGCCATTAACACCAACTCTGCTAAAGTCAAAAGAATCATAATTTCTCCTTTTTGCCTTGATTTTTGGATTTCAAACTATCCACTAACATTCCTAGCAAAAAAGCGCTATTTTGTCAATAGCGCCTTTTTGATGCAAATCGGTAATAACTACGAGTGGTGCGTGATGTCCGCGCGAAGCTTTTCGAGGAAACGCGAAGCCGCGTCCCTGCCTCCAAGCCCAAACGCCAAACCTCCGGCGATAGCAAGCATTGCTACGAATGCCGTAAACAATGTTTGTATAAACACTCCCGCGATTCCCAATTGGAACAGCGCGGCCAATATGGCAAAAATCCAAATTGACCATTTTGCGACTCCTCCCAAAAATCCAGCGGAAGGAAGATGCGCTGCTCGGGCGCTTCCGGCAACAACGCGGTGCACAACGTCGGCAAGCAAAGCTGCGACAAGCAGAATAAAGGCCGCCACGATTACCTGCGGGATGTATGTAAGCACTACACTTCGCAAAAATTCTGTCACTTGGTCGAGGCCTACAACATCAATTGCCGCGAACAAAAATACCAATATAAAGAACCAGCGTACCAAGCCTCCGACAAACGCGCCAGAATCCAACCGCATACCAGCTCGCGAAAGAGGAGCTTCCGCCCCCAAGCCTCGCAAAGCTGAATCTACGCGGAGAGATTTAACTATCTGCGATACCAATTTCCCCAAGGCAACTGCTATTACCCAGCCGACTATAAAAACCACAAGAGCTATCACGAGCTGTGGAACAAAAGCCACTACCAAGCTCCATAACTCTTGGAAAGAAGCGATCAAAACATCGCCCCAAGTTTGTACTATCATATAGTTTAATTTCTAATTGCTAATAAATATAACAAGGACTCTCGAGAAATCCTCGTTGCGGATTTGTATCGACCCTAGCTTTATTTTATCACGGATAAGGCCAAGCTCTGTCAGCGGTATTGTGGATATCTTTCCGCCCCGAAGGATTTCTTTACCGCCATCCTTGCCATGGCAAAAAATAAACTAGAAAGCCGATTCATATAGGACAAAATATGAGGGTTAAGCGAATGTCTTTTAGAATACCTGAAGACACTGCGCTCGGCGCGCCTCGAAACAGCTCTTGCGTAATCCAGCCATGCAGATTCCTCCCCCGCTCCCGGAATTATGAACTTTTTTGCTGGTTTTATTTTATGCTCAAATCTGTCGATTATTTTTTCGAGCTCCCTGATTTTTTCTTCCTTAAACAACGGCGGTTTAAACTTGGGTTTCCCGCCTACGCCAAGGCTTCGACGGGCAAGCATAAACCCAGCCACATTTGCCTGAATTATAAAGAGATTCTCTTGAACGCTCAAAATTATTCTCTTGAACGCTTTGTCCGAAACCGAGCTTCGGACAATTCCGAGTAGGCTATTTAGCTCATCCAAATCGCCAAGCGCTTCGATTTCCACCGAAGTTTTGTCGATTATCTTTTTTCCAACAATACTTTTCCCCTTGTCGCCTTTTCCGGTATAAAAAAGCCCCATGCCAATATTCTAACATTTTGTGGGTACTGCAGGGATTGAACCTGCGACCCCTGTCGTGTGAAGACAGTGCTCTGCCACTGAGCTAAGTACCCTGTTCTATCCTATTTATTATAAACTCGTTTGGGGAATCGAAAAAATCGCGCAAAAATTTGTCGCGCATCGCAACTCGGTCGTTGAATTCCGCAAGCGACAGAAACGACCAATTTATTTCCTTGCCCACCTCGGACTCCATTTTTTTTACGAATTTTTCTACAGCCCCTTTCTTGATGCCATTGCCGACAACAAGCAAATCCAGGTCCGATTCGCTTGGGGCGGAATCCATAAACACGCCTCCGATAGACACTAATTTTATTTTTTTATGTTTTTTGAAAAAATCTAAAAGATTTTCCCGCGACGCAGGCGAGGCTGTAATTATTAGATTTCTCAGGGCAGAAAAAAGCGGAAAAGTTTCCGAAACAACCAAGCTCTTTTTGCTCCCCTTTTTTAAAAAGCCTATAGATAAAAGAAATTTGCTTTCCTTGGAAACCGCTCGAGAAGACAATTTAGCCATTTTGGAAATTTCCTTCGTAATCAAAGGCTTTTCCGAGTTCAAATAGAAAACGCGCATCAGCCTTACTCTTGCGGTACTGCCAAATAATTTTTCGAGAATATTCATATTTGTTTTATTTTAGTTCAACTGTCGCTCCTGCTTCTTCGAGCTTCTTTTTAAGCTCTTCGGATGCGGCCTTGTCCATACCCTCTTTCACCATTTTCGGAGCGGCATCCGCCAAATCCTTGGCCTCTTTAAGGCCCAAACCGATGGCTTCTCGAAGAACCTTTATCACGGCAATCTTCTGGCCTCCGGCGCTTTTTAGTTCCACATTGAAAGTGGATTTTTCCTCTTTCGCCTCTTCTCCAGCACCGGCTCCTCCCGCAACAGCCATAACAGGCATAGCGGCAGAAACTCCGAACTTCTCTTCGATTTTCTTCACTAAATCTGAAAGCTCCAAAGCGCTAAGTTTTGAAACTTCTTCTACGATATTATCTAAATTTGCCATAAAATTATTTTACTTACCTGATAATAACTCCGACGCTTTGGTCGGAGCCCCGACCCCTTCAGGGGCGTCGGGGTTAATTTTGACCTTTTTTGCTAACTTCCGATAACACTCGGGCTAAGCTTGAAACTGGCTGCGACAATATAAACGCAAGCTGGGTAAGAAGAGCCTCTCTTCCGGGTATTGCTGCCAATCTTTTTATTTGATTTATATCCGCCCATTCTTTGTTCCAAATTCCTCCGATAATCTTTAACATTTCCGAGTTCTTTTTGGCAAAGTTGGCGATTTCTTTGGCAACGGCGAGTATTGTATCCTCCTTTTCTCCACCAAAAACCACGCCTACTTCTCCTTCCAGTTTTTTCTTATCAACTTCCAAACCAGACTCTTTTGCCGCAACGGAAATTAAGGTTTTTTTGGATACGATATAATCCCCCTCGGCTTTTTTCAAAGCGCGCCTAAACTCCATGGATTTTTTTACGGAAAGCTTGTGAAAATTCAAAAAGGCCACAAAATTCGAAGACGAAATCTTCTTTTTGAGCTCTTTTACTATCTCTTCTTTTTGTTTTCTTGTAACCATAAAAATAAACGGCAAAAGCCGCTTAATTTATCTGGGCAGGCCTTATAGTATTCAACCCTGCCGTCTGCGACTCTTTAATTGGAGTATAGCAAGGCGCAAAATCATTGCAATATTGACAATATTTTATTTATATGCCATCCTTAATCTGGGGCAGTAAACACAAAGGGACAAGTAGTGGAAAACTTTATAATTAACTAATTTCAGAAAATATATTTTTTAAAAATTGTTTTTCAATTTTTGCGAGACGGTAAAACATAGATGTGCTGCGCTGTTCTTTTTCCACAATATCAGCTCCAGCAAGAACACTCAGATGCCTTGATGTTGATTTTATAGATAATTGAATCCGTTCTGCAATATCTCCCACCGATAACTCGTTGTGCTGCCTAAGAAACTTTAAAATGCTCAACCTCCGTTTATTGGCCATGGCTTTTAGCAGTCTTTCTAGATCTTTCATAATAATTTTATCCTATCATATACATTGTAATGCGCTAATTCGTACGAATAAGGGATAGAGGTATAGTTTATCCCCATAGCAAGGTATAGCTTGCAACAATTGCCGCAGTCTCGGCCCGAAATGTAAGCTTGCCTAAAGAAATTGGAATAAACCCGGCCCGCTGCATGGCGAAAATTTCGCTTGCGTCCCACCCACCCTCGGGCCCTATAAACAAATTTACATACCTGTCGCCCGCCCCATAAATACGGCGGTCTTTTTCTTCCGTGCAGGCAAAGTATGTTTTAAACCCTGAATCCTGAGCTTTTTGAACGGCTTTTTTAAAATCCAAAACTTGGCCTAGTTTTGGAACAATCGCCCTGCCCGACTGCTCGGAGGCTTCGCGCAGTATTTTTTCGCATCTGTCTTGCTGGAGGCTTTTTTTGCCGGCGCGCCTGGAAACTACCGGAAAAAATTCGGATATTCCTATTTCAGCCCCGTGCTGCAAAATCTGCTCAAACCGCTCTTTTTTAACCAGCGACTGGTATAAAATGATTTTTTTATTGGGTTCGCGCGTATTCTCTTTTTTTTCTTTAATTAAAAAATTGGCGGAAGCTCTCTCGATATTTTTTAACTCCGCAGAAAAATCAAAACCGCTCTCCGCGCCCTCATTATTGAAAAAAGAAATCAAATCTCCTTTTCGGAGCCTCAAAACATTTTTAAGCTGGTGCAATATCGCCTTGTCCTTTACAACCAAAATATTGGTATCAAGTTTTTCATTCAGATAAAATCTATGCATGATCTAATATTATAACAAACTCGCCGCGCTCGCGCTCGCCGGCAAAATGCTTTTGAGCCTCGGAAAGATTTCCTCGAAAAACTTCTTCATAAAGCTTGGTAAGTTCTCTCCCAATATTTACGTATCTATTGCCCATAGCATTTTCAAGCTCTTTTAGTGTTTTTAAAATCCTGTGCGGGGATTCAAATAAAATAATAGGAATTTCGCTTTGCGCGACGCGCTCAAAAAAAGTTTTCCTGCCTTTTTTGTGCGGGGGAAAGCCTAAAAAAGAGAATTGCGAGCAATCTATATCGGCAACCGAAATAATCGCCGAAATCGCCGACGCCCCGGGAATTGGTATAATTTTGAAATTTGCCTGAGACAAATCTTTAACTAGCATTGTTCCCGGGTCAGAAATTGCAGGTGTTCCGGCGTCAGTAACTAAAGCAATATTTTTAAATTTTTTATAATCTTTTTTCGGCAAGTACCTCAAAATCGGCTTATGAATGCCGAGGTGGGACAAAAGCTTGCGAGTGACTCTTGTATCTTCCGCCAAAACCAAGTCAACTTCGCGCAATACCTCTATCGCGCGAAGGGTAATATCTTTAAGATTGCCGATTGTGGTTGCAACAATGAATAGCTTTGGCATTGGATTACACTAGCAAAATAACTCCCAAAATCAAAAACGCCACGGCGCCCAATTTTATTGCAACATGCTTTTCATGAAAATAAATGCTTCCTGAAAACCAAGACCAGATTATGGAAAACGATCTTTTTGCTGAAAGAATTACCGATGCTGGCGCAAATACATATGCAAAACTGGCAATTACATTTCCTATGCCGCTTGTGGCAGATTGCAATAAAAATATTGGTTTTGCAAAAAATTTAATCGGGTTTTCGCGGGCCAAAAATTTAGCGCAGAAAAAAAGATAAAATAGCAAAATCGCGATAACAAGAGTCTGCTCCGCTTCCACAGAATTAAAATGCGTGATGTTGTATTTAAATAAAGAAATGGTGGCCACGGCATTGATGCTTGAAAACAACACAAAACCCAATCCGTCTTTTTTGAGGTCATGTTTCAAAAATAAAATAAAAAGCGCAATAAAAATCAGTCCGATTCCAAAAATCTGTCCGGACCCAATTTTGTATCCTAAAACCGTATCTACAAGCAAAAGAAACGGAATTGTTATCACATTTACAAAACTGAAAGTTGTTCGATCAGCCCGAACCACCCCCATTAAAGATGAATGAGTTTGGAGTATCTCCAAAAACACTCTTGTGGCAAATGTTGGGAGAGAAGCTAGAGAAAATACAAAAGAGTTTCGAACAAACATCAGTACCAAAAAAAATAAAAACGCCCAAATATAATTTAAAAACCCCATGGTAAATACGCTTTCTTTGCGCGCCCCAACTTCAAACTTACCAATGACGCTGGAAATTTCGTGGCAAAAGGTTGAAATTCCAGAAAATACGATTCCAAACATAATCTATTTATAATAACACACCCCGACCTAAGTCGGGGTGTTTTTTTGAAAATATTCTTCGCGATATTGTAAAAATCTTTCTTTGAGTTTATTTGTAGCTTCTGTTTTTTTAAAATAATAAATTTTTCCGTTTGCGTGTTGAATCCGCTCAACCTCTTTTATTCCTAAAGTTGTGGATGTCAAAAAACATTCTTCTGCCTCAAAAAGCAGATTCTCCAAGAAAAGACTACTGGGCAAAGTAAGCGCGCAATGAAAAATGTCGGTATCATCTTTTGCGAGAGACAAAACAACAGATCTGGTAATTCCGTGAAGTATATTGTCTTCCGGAGTTATTAAAACTCTTTGTCCATGGCTTCGAACCACAAAAAAGATATTTGCCATAGAAGTTTCTTTGATTCCCGTCTCTGATGTAAAATATAAAAAATCATCAAATCCTTCTTTTTGGGCTTGAGCTTTCAACACCATTGCGTCGTGATAAGAACCGGTGGATTTTATTTCTGGAAAGTTGCTTTTGACGGCTTTTTTGACTACCAATTTTAATGGTTCTTGGTTTGAAACCGGAAACGGCAAAATTCTATAAAACCAATTAGACTTGCCGTTTTCTGGAGTTTTGTGGTTGGCAGAACCCCCTTGAGTTATCATCAATTTTACAATAGATTCATCAAGTTTTTGAACCCCCAAAGAAGTTGAAAGTTGTAAACGCAACACTTCAGAAGAAAAATTTTTAGGTATAGAGATATACGAACGTTCGCATGAACTTATCAGTCGGTCGCAGTGTTCTTTAAAGTGAAAAATTGAATTTCCGCGAGCCATCATAGCTTCAAACACCCCCCAGCCTCGCCACAACCCCAAATCATCCGCATCTAATTGTCCGCCAAAAAATCCAGAAGCCACTCGCCACCCCTTTTTCAATCTAAATAATTTATAGCATTTTTTTTAATTCTCTTACAAGTTTATTAAATTCTTCCCCGCGTTCTTTGGAATTTTTGAACTGATCAAAACTTGCCGAACCCGGAGAAAATAAAATTACATCACCCCTTTCGGCAAATTCGTAGGAAAACCTTACCGCTTCTGACAAATTATCAACAATTTTTACAGATACCTTTTCTCCAAGAGCTTTTTTAATTTCATATTTATTTTCACCAAAAAGTATTATTTTTTTAGGGGATTTTTGGGTTATGGTTTTTCTGAGCCACGAATATGAAAACCCCTTGGTTTTACCACCGGCAATTAAAATTTCTGGTGTTAGTATATCAATCGCGTATGCGGTTGACACTGGGTTGGTAGATGCCGAATCATTATAAAATCGAACACCCGAAATTTCTTTTATAAATTCTTGGTGTTGCCGGAGGCCCGGAAAATTTTTTATAGCGCTTTTTATGTGTTTTTCTTTACACCCCAAAAATCGCGCAACACAAGACGCAATCTCGCTATTTTCTGATGTATCAATTGCGAATTTTTGACCGCAACTTTTTTGAGAAATCCATTTAGAATATTTATCGTTTTTTATAAAAAATACTGCATTATTCTTTTTTTGATGAAGAGCAATATTTGATTTTGCCGCAACATATTCGCGCATGTTCTTGTGGCTATCCAGATGGTCTGGGGCAATACCTAAAACTACGGCGACTTCCGGAGAATAAACCAAATCTTGAAGCTGAAAACTAGAAAGCTCTAAAACCGCAACAGAGTCTTTATTAAGTTTTGGTAAAATATCTAAAGCGGGGTACCCAATATTACCTGCCAAGTAAACATCTTTTCCAGATTTTTTTAAAATACTATAAATAAACGTGGAGGTGGTCCCCTTTCCTTTAGTACCAGTTACCCCTATTATTGTCCCCTTTTTAAATTTAAAAAATAATTTAGTAGGACTGGAAATTTCAACCCCGCGCTTTTTTGCTTTTTGAATTTCGGGAGTTAAATATTTTATACCCGGAGAACGCACAATTAAATTAAACTTGTCGAGGCCTTGTAAATAGTTTTCTCCGAATTTTTTATCTCTTATTTCAATCTGCGCTTTTGGATATTTTATTTTTAAAAACTCCGAAGCAGACTCTCCCTCAAGACCAAAACCCAAAATCGCTATTTTCATATACTTACTTTAAAAAAGCCGGGCAAAATTTGCAAATTCCGCATGAAGAGTGCGATTTTTTGTTCGCGCGCCACGACCTGCCGTGGTCGATTATCATATATGTTAATTTAAACCAATCTTTTTTGGGAAAAAGCCTCATTAAATCGTGTTCTATTTTTACTGGGTCTTTGTGCGTAGAAAGTCCGCAGTAGCCAGCGAATCTTTTTACATGCGTATCGACGGCAATGCCTTCAACCACCCCGTAAGCATTGCCCAAGACAACATTTGCCGTTTTGCGGGCTACTCCGCGCAGAGTTAAAATTTCTTTAATCGTTTTTGGAACTTTTCCTCCGAATTCTTTTTGAATTTTTTTGGCAGATTCTATAATGCTTTTTGCCTTTGCCCGGTAGAAACCGCAGGAATGGATTTCTTTTTCCAAAACCTTAGGATTTGCGTTAGCAAAGTCGCTAGCGCTTTTGTATTTATTAAAAAGAGACTCTGTAACTTCGTTTACCTTTTTATCGGTGCATTGGGCGGACAAAATAACGGCAACTAGCAATTGTATATTGTTGCCGTACTTAAGCGCAATTTTTGCGCCCAAATAATCTTTTTTGAGTTCTTTTAAAATACTTGCCCCGTGGCGAAGCTTTACGGGGTTAGAGGCCGGCGCTTTGGAGTTCTTTTTCAATGTCTGAAACTTCGCTATCCAACCCCTCAAGAGCGGTTCCGGATAAATCCTGTTCAATTACCGAAACCTCGTCGGATGTTCCTTGAGATTCCAATTGATTTACAATCGGCTGGGAAGGCTCCTGCACAGATACGCGCATGTAATATACAAGATACGCCAGCGCCCCCAAAGCTATTATAATAACTATCGCAAGCCAAGCTTTTGATTTTTTTTGATTCATAGGTTGTGGTCCAAAATTATCCATAAATTATTGTGGAGTGGAAGCTCCTTTTACAGAGTTGATAACGTCAACCAAAGCCTTGTGAGCTTCGCGAACCTTTTGGGAAACGTTGTGAACGACGGTTTTTACCTTTTCAAAATATTCCTTTGGGTTTTCGGTAGAAGCAAATGTCGTAAATTCTTCTTTGGCCTTATCCAAAGCGTCTTCGGCTGACTCAATGGAATTTCGAGCGTTGTCTAAAGCGGTTCGAAGGGCCGAAACATCTTTGCCTTCGTCTTCGAATTTATCTAAACGGGAGTCAATGCGGTCTGCCAAAGTTCGGAGCCTGCTTATTGCCGCTTCAAACTTTCGAACCATACCGCCAAAAAATGCTTCGATTTTCTTTGCGCGTTCTTCGCTAACCTTTTCTTTAAGAACGTTTATTCTCTCTTTGGCCTCGTCTTTAAAGGCTTCGCGCTTTTCTTTTATTGTATCGCGGATTTCTTCTCTTTTGTCTTTGATTTCTGTCCGCACGGCTTCGCGCTTTTCTTTAACTTCTTCTTTTGGAAGATTTCTAGTTTCTACTCTAATATTTTTATTTTCAGCTTTTACCTCTCTTTTAATCTCCTGCGCTTTTTGCCTAACCTCTTGAGCCTTCAACATTTGAGCCTCGGCAGGAATATCTTCGTGCCCTTGGGCAAACGCAACAAAAGGCAAGATAATTGCCGCTCCTGTAAAAATTGCGGTCTTTAGTTTATTCGCCATATTGTTATATCTTATCAATGGCTTCCATAATAGACAATACCACTTGTGGATATTTAGGAACTACGGTGCCATTGTAATAATATAACTTTTCTTTTGAATCTTTGTTTTTGTAGTACTTTTCGGTCTTCGGATTGCCTCCAGCCAGGTTCAAAGCGACAACTTCTATAGCCTTTTCGGTGCTTTCAAACTTAACATCGCAAGACGCCCATCCAAAAGGATTATTTTTACACCTCCAAATAGCGTGCTTTCCACCGCCAGATTCCTGCACGGCAATCGCGGGCAAAAGCCTCCAATCGAGGTCATGCTTTTCGGCTTCTTCAATCATCTTCATGCCATGGCCCACAAGAGGCATGCCTCGTTCGCCAAAGTATCTGTCGATAGCTTCGGCTCTTTCTTTCAGCGTTATGGTCATTGCCATTTCCTCTTCAATAATAAAATTTGGCGCTAAAACCGGAATCTGGCTTTGAATATCCCAGAGAGTGATGTTTAGATTTAAGGCCAAAATAGGAACAAATGAGGCAAATCTTAAAAGTTTTTTAGTATCCATTTAAAGCGGTATTCGCTCCGCAAAACCCGCACAATTCTGTATAACAACATATATAACAGGCTATGTCAATAGTATAGCAGATGGACAGGAAAAGTCAATATTGAAGATTTTCTATATTAAGACTCTAGCAATATTATCCTGTCCTTAAATTTGCCCCTTTCTTGGGCTTTTTTAGCTCTAATTTCTTCTATTATCGATTTATCAAAACTTTTGTATTCAGCTATGGCCTCTATCACCTCAAGCAGGTCGGCAAGCTCCTCCGGAGTCTCATCGCGCCTGAATTCTTCAACCTCTTCGGCTAGTTTTTCTTTGAGCTTTTCCCAATACTCAGTTTCGCTGGCAACGCGGACAATAGGAACACCGCCTTTGTTTTTGATATATTCCGGAATTTTATCGCGAACCAACTTGTTGTATTTCATGCCTTTATTATAACAACATAATAGAACTTGCAAAAATTTTGCGGGTGTGGTAGGAATGTTTTGAAAGAAACCGCGCATTGCAAAGGAGCAAAAAATGGAAATCCCCGAACACCTTTCTTTTTCTGGAAGAGAAGGCCGAAAAAAGTTAGAATTTCTTCAACGCAGAGTAGAATTCTTAGAAAGAAAAATTGGAGAGAAAGAAGTAATTTTAACAGAAAACGGTCGCTTATCTAATTCCCTGCAAAAGAAATTTGATTTGGACAGACGGGAACTTTCCGCGCTGAACTGGGCAATAGAAAAAATTTTAGAATATGATAGCTTCATGACAGGAAAATTCAAGAGATTTTTGCTTCATTGGAAAAATGGAACGAGCCAAGAAGTAGAGGGATTAAACATAACGCATGCATGCCAAAGAGTGGGAATAAGTTTTCCTCAAAAAAGGATTGTCAGTTTTGAGGAAATTCAATAGGTTACCAAAAAGCCCGATTTCATAATCGGGCACTTTCTTTTCCTCCTACGCCCGTGACATTTTTTGAAGTGCTATACGAATGGGAAAGGAGTTATACACACCGGCTATTGACTTTTTATACCACCTTGCTATACTTCAAACATAAAGTGCCTTCGGGCCTCGAGATTCCCCTCCCCAAAAGGAGGGGTTTCGATTTTTATAAAAAGTCCTTTAATTTTGTGAGAATTTCTTTAAAAATACTTTCTGGAAAAATATACATATCTCGTATAAATCGTTTCGTGCTAACCAATCGTAATTGAGCAAGTATGGCTGATGACTTTTGACCATTGGGATCGGTAAAGTTGAAATAAAAATCATAATGTTTTTGTTTCGTAGACAATGGCACAACCCAATACATTTTGTTATTAAACTTCTTTACAACCAGTACTGGACGTTCAAATACTTCTCCAGTTCCATCTTGTTCAAATCCGATATTGGTTCCGATAGAACAAAGCCAAACCCATCTCTCTTTTGGAAACGGGCCATCATCATCTTCTTGTTTTTCATTGAGATTTTTCTTCAAACCATTCCATCTATCAAAATCTTTTGGCATTTCCAGATTCTAGCACCAAAGTATTAAATTTTTCAAAACCCTTGCAAAAATTTGGCGGGTGTGGTAGGAATGCCGTTAGATAAAACAGGATGTTCAAATAATGGGCGACAATCGAGATTCGATTTTCATTTCAAAACATGCCATTGAAAAAATAATGCGGCGTTTTGGTTTCAAAGAAAAAGGCGATGCTCTCAGAGAAAGAGTAATAAAAGAAATAAAAAACGGCCGGAGATTGTCAATACAAGAAGTTATGAAAAGAAAGCTACAAATCGATACCCCTAAACACTTTATACTTTTTGAAAAAAGAATATATATTTTAAACGAAATCAACTGCGTAATAACAGCTTTTTTAGACAAAAACTAGCCCACTTTCGATGGGCTTTTTTGTTTTCCACAACATTCTAACATTCTGCAGAATGTTAGAATGTTGTTAGGCTCCGTGGCA
>JBBTXM010000033.1:19983-23362 GCA_038062255.1 Patescibacteria group bacterium | reverse complement strand
ATGCGCCGGAAAATACCGTATTTTTTTAAAATCTTTCGGATACCAAGGAGAACCGGCAATCGCAATACCGTTTTTTTCCATATAGCCGACAATATCTCGAATCCAGTTTTTTCTAATAATAAAAAAATCGTTGTCCAAACTCAAAGCAAATCTGGTTTTAATGTGTGGCAAAATTCCGTTTAATGCAGAAGAGTGGTGATAGCTCCCCCTTGCCCATGAAGGATACGAATCATCTCTTTTCAGCCCGGGAACAACCTTAAATTTTTCCAGATTTGCGGATACATTTTGGCCCATAGGAGAAGCATTGTCGGCCAAAATCCATTCAAACTTAATTCCGGGATTCAGTTTTTGAACCAAATCATAATTTCTCTCTAAAAGATTTTTTGAGTTTTCAGAGTGGAAAACAGAGAAAATCGTAATCATAAAGAATAAAACGCAAAAACCCGCCGAAAGTATCGGCGGGCAGTTCAATATTTTAAACCAATTTGCTTAAAAACTTTCTAAAAGAATCTTTCAAATAATCCAAATGTTTTTCTTCAAGCCCATGGTGGCAGCCGACAAGAAATGAATTGGCCATAATGTTATCCGCAACCGGGCAGCCTCCGCCAACAATCCTGTGCTCAATGCCGAAAAACCCTGGCTGGCGCAAAATATTGCCTGTAAAAACCGGCCTTGTTTGTATATTGCGCTCTTCCAAAAAACGCGTGATTTCATGCCTTGTAAACGTGGTGTTCGGCTTAATAGTCAGGGGAAAGGCAAGCCAGTTAGTTTCCACGTCCGGATGCTGTTTTGGCAGTACGAAAAATTCCTCGTACTCATTGAAAAAATCTCGGAGATTCGAAAAATTATTCTGCCTGATTTTGGAAAATACCTCAAGTCGTTTTAACTGCTCGAGGCCGAAAGCGGCGCCGATTTCCGTTGATTGGAAATTATATCCTATATGGCTGAAAATAAATTTTGCGTCATATTTGATATCCGCTATAGCGCCCTTAAACCTTTTTTCTATGTCTTCCGATTTTTCATGCGCCCCGAAAAGAGTCGATTCCCTGCCCCAGCTGCTTAATACCAGCGCTTTTTGGGCAAGCTCTGCGTTACGGAAACAAGCCATTCCGCCCCCGCCCGCCGCAGTAATTATGTGCGAAGCGTAAAAACTGGTGGTGGAAATATCTGAATAATATCCGGTCGGCTTTTTTGCAAACTTCGCGCCCAACGTATCGCAAGAATCTTCAATAAACCAAAGTTTGTATTTTTCCGCCAATCTTCTTAATTTTTCCATGTCTGGCACGTTTCCTATCAAAGAAGGAATCAAGAGCGCTTTCGTTTTCGGTGAAATCAGAGACTCGATCTGGCTGATGTTTATTTGATAAGTTTCCTGCTCAACATCGGCAAATACCGGGATATGCCCAAGCTGAACAATTGGCGCAACGGTAGTTGCAAAAGTAAGAGCCGGGGTTATAACCTCGGACCCTTTTGGCAGATCCAGCACGGCAAGCGATATCAAATTTGCAGAAGAACCGGAATTTAACATTACTGCCCATTTTTTTCCAAAAACATTTGCTATTTTATTTTCAAATTCTTTTACCAGCTCTCCGGGAGAAATTTTAGAAGGATCCGTAAGTACCCTGTTTACCGCTTCAACTTCTTCAATTCCGTAAACCGCAAGGGCGTAAGGCACCCTCAAGCCAACGCTATCAGTTTTTTCTTTCACCCATTGCTCCGAAAAAAACTCTAATACATATAACTGAACAAATCGGACTCTGGTTTTGCGAGCCAGGTTTTAAAGTCTTGGGCGCTTTTATCTCTATCCGATAAAATTGGGCCGGAAATAGGCCACACAATCCCTATATCAGTATCGTTCCACAAAATGTTCGCTTCTCCTTTTGGGTTATAAAGGGCAGTAAATCGATATTGCATATCCATCAAGTCGGACATCGCGCAAAAACCCATGGCAAAGCCTGGGGAAGCGTAAAGCATTTTTTTATTTTTATCACTCAAATTAAATGTTAAGTGTTTTCCAAAAGTTGGCGAATTTTTCCGTATATCAACAGCCGCCACAAATGCCTCGCCCAAAGTTACCCTCATCAATTTTCCAATAGGCGGATCGTATTGGAAATGAAGCGCGCGGATTACGTTTTTTTTGGACCTAGATTGGTTGTCCTGCACAAATGTTAAATCAAGGCCTTGTTCGCGGAAAACATCGCGCCTGTAAACTTCCATAAAAAAACCCCTAAAATCCTCGTGGACTTTTGGTTCTATCGTATAAAGCCCCTTAAATTGCGTTTCTGCAATTATCATAAGTTAATATTAAAACTCAAAAAACACTTCTTTAGCATCGATAGTATTTCTTCAATGCTTTGCCCCCTTTTTATCTGTTTTATGGGACGCACGTGTAAGCCGAACGGCTGGTCCCCCCAAACATATTCCTCCCATCCCTTGCCCCATGCGTCGAAACCTAACTTTTTAAATCTTTTCGCCGAGTAATATGACTTATCTTTAGGAATATAGCATAGCTTGTCCGGCAAAAAAAACTCGAAAAATTTGTTTAAAGCGTAAATTAAATTTATTGCCGGGTAAGATTCTCTCTGGGGTTTAAATACGGCCGGTATGACTTCGAATTTAATATTGCGATTGCCTGAAAATTTTTCAAAAAGGCGATGCGCCGTGTGCTTTTCCTGGCCAATCATTCTGCGTTCTTTAAAATTAAAGATATTTAAAATTCTCGAAAATTTGCCGAATCTCTTTGCTGGCGGTTTTTGCGGAGCGTCGCCGTATTCTAGCGGAGTAAAATCTAAATCCTCCGCGCTAAAACCCGCTTCCTTTAATTTTTCAAAATCAACAAATAAGCATTGATGGCATGGAAAATATCTAAATACACGATAAGTTTTTGGGTGCCAAGGCGTACCCAAAAAAGCCAGATTATTTTTTTGCATATGTTCTATCGCCCTTTTTATCCAGTCTTTTTGCAATATATAAAAATCGCTGTCCAGAAAAAGCGCGAATCGCGTCTTTATATGAGAGACCGACATATTCATGGCGATATTATGATGAAAACTGGGTTTTATCCAATCAGGAATGTTATCGGGGGCTTTGGGAATGCCGGGGATGATTTTGACCCCTACCCCCCTCGATTCCTCTCGGGGTACTCCCCCTTCGCCCGCCTGCAACGCTTGACGCGTAGCGTCTGCGGGCAGGTAAGGGGGAGAAATTTTTGAAGTGTTATCTGCCACCACCCACTCATAATCTGAATTGGGATTTAATTTTTTTGCTAAATTAAAATTCAATTCCAGAAGTTTTTTTGAATCTTCCGAATGAAAAACTGAGCAGATAGTTATTTCGGCCATACTAAGCGGTTAACCAAAAGCGACAAAAAATTTTGTTG
>JBBTXM010000033.1:0-19883 GCA_038062255.1 Patescibacteria group bacterium | reverse complement strand
ATAGTTATTTCGGCCATACTAAGCGGTTAACCAAAAGCGACAAAAAATTTTGTTGGTTAAGTTTTCCGTCATATTTGCGAATAAGCTTTTCGATATGCTGTTTGAGCGAATCTTGCGGAGCCCACCCTAAAGCGCGTATCTTGGAAAAGTCCAGAGCATAGCGGATATCTTGGCCGGAGCGGTCCGGAACATACTGGACTGTTTGCGCGTTCCAAGATTTTTCGAAAGCATCCAAAATTGTTTTGGCTATCTGGTTTACCGACAACTCTTCCTCGGAAGCAATATGATAAGATTCTCCTAGTTTTCCTTTTATCATCACATCGTAAATGGCCCTTACATTGTCTTTTACATGAATCCAATTGCGAACCTGTTTTCCGGTACCGTGAATCGGAATCGGTTCGTTTTTTAAAATACTTACAATAGAGCGCGGTATCAATTTTTCCGGATGCTGGCGCGAACCGTAATTATTCGTCGTGCGGGTAATTTTATACGGAATTCCATAGGTCCGCCCATAAGCCAACACCACCATCTCTGCCGCGGCTTTTGATGCGGCATACGGATTTGACGGGCGCATATTGTCGCTTTCTTGAAAAAATCCGGCTTCGGTATCGCCGAACACTTCGTCGGTGCTGATATGAATAAACTCGGGTTTATCTTTTTTTTGCGCAATGATGCTTAAAAGATTTTGGGTTCCCAAAACGTTACTTTTTATAAAAACGCCCCCGTCTTTTATGGAATTATCCACATGCGACTCCGCGGCAAAATGAACTAAATATTTTGCATCCGGAAGTTCGGTCAAATCGTTAATGTCTTTTTTTATAAAAACATATTTTTCCGGAAATTTTCTTTTAAAAGCCGAGTTGATATTGGGGTCGGAAGCGTAAGTCACCTTATCTATATTAACTATGTCGAAACCCTTCTCCAGAGCAAGCTCAATAAAATGGGACCCAATAAACCCCAGCCCTCCGGTTACAATGATTGTATTTTCTTTTTGCGCCATATACTTACTTTAACTCAAAATAATAAAACGGGGTTACCCCCGTTTTATTGGTACAAGCTCAACTTCTCTTTGAGCCATTTGAAAGTTTTTTGCATACCAAGAAAAAGATTTGTTTTTGGATGCCAACCGAGGCGGGAAGTTGTTTTTTCGACATCTGAGCGCATCTTGCCGGAATCGTAAGAAAGTTTTTGCAGAGACCCCCAAATTATTTTGCTCTTGGAACCAGTAATTTTAAGAGCGTTGTCTGCCACCTCTTGAAGCGTTGTGGCAACGCCAGACCCCGCATCAAAAATTCCCCCAGGATTTTCTTTTGCGTTTTTAGCCACAGAGATATATAAATCCACAAGGTCGTCAACATAAATAAAGTCTCTTATAATTTCCGGGGAAGCCATCTCGATATCCTCCCCGGCCATGGCTTTAATCAGAACATTAAAAATAAGGCGCCCCTTTTGAATATACGGACCGTAAGGAGAAAAAAGCCTTAGGGTTACAACCGGCTTTCCATTCTTTTTCCCAAAATCTGAAGCAAATTCAGCCGCGTGCAACTTGCTTTTGGCGTAATCATCTGTCCCAGAAATGTCGGAAAATGTGCCGGTATTTATGAAAAATTCGCAATTCGGACTCATGGACTCCACAAGATTTTTTGTGCCCTTGAAATTTACTTCTTCCGCTTTGCCGGATTCAGCAATAATTCCTTGCATTATGGTTGTAGCGCCCAAATGAAATATGCCATCGGGCCGTATATCTTCTATGAGTTTTGTTATACCGTCAAAATCAGATAAGTCGGAAACATTGAATCTAACTTTTTCCAAAACATCGTTGAGCCGCCAAAAATTGCTTGTTTCGCGCGTCAGCGCGTAAACCAAAGCGCCTTCTTCAATCAATCGCCGAATAAGATTAGAACCAATAAAACCAGTTCCGCCGGTAACTAAAATTTTTTTATTTTTTAACATAGTTTTTAACCAGGTTTTCTATCTCTAAAACTGCCATTTCACCGGCGCCTTTGTCAAGACCTTGGGGGCGTATAAAAGTTTTAATAAATTTTTCTCTTTCGAGCTTTTTGGGGTCGTCTCCCGCAAGTAATTTTCTAAAAACCCCTAAAAATTCTTCTGAAGTTTTTGCAACATAAAGCGCGTTGCTTTCGCGCATATGCCTATAGTGCTGGGCCAGAGTTTGGGTCTTTTCAAATTCTTTTCTTTCAAGAGAGATTACAGGCTTTCCCGCCAAAATAGCATCAACCATGCCGCTTGTATTTATACTGACGACTGCGAAAGAATAATAAAGCATATTATAAAAATCTTGAAAGGATTCTTTTGTTTTTGGCATTTCTCCATTTTTTGGTAAAATTTCTACGCCTTGAATTTCAAAATCTTTATATATTTTATGGTTGGCGGGGTGCGGGCGAAAAATGATTTGTGTATTTTTAAATTCAGAGTTGTCGAGAGTTTCTCTAATTTCTTTTATCAGCCACCGTTCATCCGGAGCGATATTGTCGGATGAGCCGAGGTAGAGAATGTATGGGAAATTAACCCCCGACACCAAACGCGGTATCGCGCTCCGCGCCTGACTCAAAATACCGCGTTCTGGTGTGGGGGTAAACCATTTATCAAAAAACGGCGCTCCGATGATTTTAATATTTTCTTTTTTAATTCCGTGGTGTTCTTGCGCCTCCAAAACCTGCGCCTCATTCCACGCAAGCAACAAATCGGGAATAACATGGAAAACGCCTTTTGTAGTAAGAGTATCCCAAGTCATTACCGGCGCAGCGGTTGGAATTTTAAGGGCTTTGGCAGCTTTCAGATACTCCAAATCAGCCGACGACTGGCGGTAGCAAATGGGGCCCGCAAGCACAATATCCGGAGCGCGTTTTTTAATGTCGGCAACAATGCCTGAATCAGGAAAGGAGCTGTTTTCGAAATTTCTTAAAAACTTCCCAACAAATCCGCTTTTTATAAAAATTTTGGCGAATGGAAATATTTTTATTAAAAATCTAAATTTCGGAGAAACATATTTAAGCCAGCGTTCAGCATAAAAGGACGATTGGCCCTCTACCACAAGATACCGCCTCCAGCTTAATATCTCTCGAGAAAACAGCAGCAGACGGCGATTAAAGTTGCTCTTTGGCGCAACCGCCCAATCATAACTCTCCTCTACTACGCCACCGCCAAATTCCTCATTACTCCACTTTTTATCAAACAGCAAAGAAACACTGTGTCCGCGCGCCGAAAAAGCCGTTACAATTGACTCGTAATAATGAAAAATCTGCAGCGACCGAATGACAAATAAAACTTTCATATTTTAGCTAAAACCGCCGTCCCAGATAAATTCAACTTTTGGATGTTTGATATTAAAAAGTTTTTTAAAAAATATCTTTACCTTTCTAAATATCGGACGTACAAAAAATCTCAATGGCTTAAAAACTCTGTGGTTTTCCCACAAATCCTTTAACCGAAATGAAATATAAAAACTGCGCGAGCAATATTTTTTTATTAAACGAAGAGAGTCTGCTTTGTGTTCACGCGCTTGACGTATTACAAAACTATGCTCAAAAATAGGATGCTCATAAAGATTTATTCTTGCAAATCTCACTATTAAATTCATTTTTATATAACGCAACACCAGTTCCGCGTCGGCGTTTACCGCAAATGCATATAAAAACCCCGCTTTTGCAATGGAACTTCTTCTCATAAGATGCCCTGTTCCGGAAGCGGGGCCTAAGTACTTAAAAACATCGTCAGTGCTTTTTCCATACCTAATTCCGGGAGGCAAATAAACTACACGCTCTCCGCCACTCGGCAATTTTTTCACACCTCCACATAAAAGCAAATCAATATCCGGATTTTCTTCCATAACCGTAATTGCTTTCTCCATTGACTCGGGATATATAATATCGTCATCGGCCAATTGTTTTAGATATTTCCCTGAAGACACCAAAAAGCCTTTATTTATCGCTTGAATCCCATTGTCGTCAGGCTCTGATATAAAAATATTCACCATGTCGCCGTGCCGTTTAACTACTTCTTTCGTATTATCAACAGACGCGCCGTCGACTACTATTAATTCGTCTTCGGGCTTTACTAACTTTTTGCATCTTTCGAGCGCTTGATTTAAAAAATCAGCTCTATTTTTAGTTACTAAAACATAAGAAACTCGTTTTTTTGTGTATGAATCAAATGTGTTCATATTTTATACCCCCACTTATTTTCTGGAAGCTGATAAATAACCTTGCTGCCTAATTCTTCAAATTCAAACGGCACCTCCAAAAGTCCGGATAGCTTGGATTTCACTTTGCTCTGAAACTCTCTTGGAACATAAAAAAGCATAAATCCTCCGCCTCCGGCGCCCAAAACTTTGCCGCCTAAAGCTCCGGCCCCAATGGCAGAATTATAAATTTCGTCAATTACCGGATTTGAGATTTTTGAACTTAGGCTTCTTTTGATGTTCCATCCTTCGTGCAAAAGCTCGCCGAAACTGTCAAGCGATTTTTTTTTATTGATTAAAATTTCATGCGCTTCGTCCACCAAACCGCGGATTTTTTGAAGTTCCAGTGTTTTACTGGGGGTATTTTTGATCTGTTCAGCGGCAATTTCTGAAGCGTTTCTGGGAAAACCTATAAAAAATAAAAGAAGGTTGTCTTCTAAATCTTTTTTGCGCTCTGGAGACATTTCAACACTGGCGACTTTTAATCCGCCGTTTGGCAAAAAATCTATTCTTCTAAAACCGCCGAACGCGGCTATGGTTTGATCTTGCGAACCCACATTCTCGCCAATTTTTTTTTGTTCTACATGTATCGCCTCAAGCGCCAATTTTTCCTTGGAAATTTCTTGGCCTCGAAGAGTATAAAGAGATTTCAAAAATCCAACAGTAAAAGCGGAACTCGATCCTAATCCGGCTTTGCCGGGGATATCCGTATTGTGCTGCATTTCTATGCCTTGCTCGAAATTTAAATGCAATAAGCATTCTCTTATGGAGGGGTGTTTTATGAGGCGAATTTCTTTTGTTTCTTCTGGATTTGTGTACCGGAGCCTGTACTTGCATTCCCAAAACGGCGGAAGGTAGCGGGTTGTTATGTAGCAGTATTTATTTATTGCGGTACTCAAAACAGCCCCGCCGTTTTTTTCAAACCAGACAGGGTAGTCCGTTCCTCCGCCAAAAAAAGATATTCTATATGGAGTTCTAGTTATGACCATAATTATTTGAGGTGTTTTGGAATCTCCACTTTACTTTCATCCATCTCAGAATAGTTAATTTTCTCCCACCCATTATCTGTTTTCCTCATTGCCCAAAATCCTTTCCATGAGCTGACTGTTCCTCCAAAAAATTCATAAACAGCCAAAGATACTCCTGGGTGATAGTCCTTTTTAAGCGCCGGGTCGCGCAAGGTGTCGTTATCCTTACTTTGGGCTAAAAAGTCCGCGTCAACCTCATTAAACTGTAACTCCAAATCGTCCCCACAAATCACGCCGCCGTCTTTTAACAATAAAGCTGAATTTTTAAGGTCCAACAAAACATCTTTGTAAAAATGAGAACCGTCAATAAAAATTAAATCAAAAAACTCTTTCGGCAATGTTGGCAAAACGTCCCGGCTCCACCCCTTTTTGATTTCCACAATGTCAGAAACTCCGGCCGACCTAATGTTATGCAAAAACAAGTTGAAAATTTTGCCGTCTTTTAAGGCCTTTTCCATTATCAAATGGCTGGGTTTTTCAATATGTTCGTTTCCGTGAAAACTTTGCCATGCGTCCACCGCAATAAGTTTGCCCTTGCCTTTGTTAAATTTTTTTATAGCTTCAGCAAAGGTGATTGTGGACCCCCCAGCCCAAGAGCCGATTTCGAGCACGAAGTACTCGTCCTTCGAAGCCTTGGCGTAGGAGGATTTCTGCTTACACTCCAACTCTATCAACTTGCTCATATATCCATGGCGGACAACCCTCCCCATTTTTGCCGCCATTATCGGCCCGAAGTAAGGTTTTTTAAGAAGCAACGAAAGCTTAAATTTTAAATATTCAAACATAAGTTAAACTTAGAAAAAAAATCCCCGGCTGTCCACCGGGGATTTGTTTTTAACTCCGACGCTTCGGTCGGAGCCCCGACCCTTTAAGGCGTCGGGGTTTTTTATTTTTTATTTGCCGAATACCATTCCATTGTCCTTTTGATTCCTTCTTCCAGAGAAATTTTTGGATTCCATCCCAAAGACTTGGCGCGGGAAATATCCAGAACTCTGCGCGAATCTCCGCGCGATTTAGATTCTTGCCACACAACTTCCGGCTTTTCTTCCAAATTATCAAGAACTGTACCAAGAATTTTCGGAAAAGAGTACGCCGTGCCGCTCCCCAAATTTACCGGACGTTTTTCTTCTAATTTTGCAACATGAATCATTCCACGCGCCACATCTTCCGAGTAAATTACATCCCTGAATTGTGAAGCGCCGCGGGCAACGAATGGATTTTCTCCGCCAAGCGCCCGCCGAATAAAAGACGGAACCACCATTGCTCTCTCGGAATCAAAATCGTCAAACGGACCGTAAGTATTGGCGGGGCGAACGGTAGAGATTAGCATTCCATGCTCAATGGCATAAAACCGCGCCTGAAATTCGCCGGCAAGCTTTGCAAGCCCTCCAGCAATGTCATTTTTTGAAGGAAGCTTTTCGTTCCCGGCATCATCTTCAAAAAAAACTTCCGCAGGAGGATAAACCGCCAACGAACTTGCGAGCAAATAGCCTCCCACGCCGCATTTATGCGCCGCGCGCAATACAAGCAGGTCCAACAAAATATTAGCGTCAAAAAATGTCGCGGGCTTTTCTTTCATCGCTTGCGGAGACCCCTTGAGGCACAAAAGATTAAAAACATAATCCATTCCGTCGCATGCAATAAAGCAATTTTCAAAGTTCATAAGGTCAAGCTCAAAAAAATCTTTGATTCCAGGATGCGCGCGCGACGCCCCGTTAAGCGAAGCGACGCGCACTTTCGCTCCTTCTTCTTCAATCAACATTTTAACCAGCGGGGTGCCGATAAGGCCGTACCCCGCCACAAGCACTTTTTTCCCTTTGAAATTCATCATAGAGACCCCCTTTTTTGGCTTTTTCAATGCTGTCCAGGAATTTCCTGGTGCGGATTTACATTACCATACAAGTAAGCACCTCGTCTATTGCACAAAAAAACATATCCAATTTTACGCTCTCCAAACCAAGAAAAATCAGCGCAAATCATTTCCATCGGCAGTTTGCTGATACGGTCTTCAGTAGCTCCGCCCCAATCGCAATACGTGCAAGTATAGGGACACCCCTATCAGTTTCGTATATACCGGTCCATCGTTGATTAGAAAACGCCGCAATTATCATTTTTCACCTCATTTTTCAATGAAAAAACCTGTTACTTTTGTAACAGGTTTTGTAAAAAAAATCAAATAGAAGAGCTGCCGTTTAAAATCATTTTCTCTATGCATTTTATAAAACAGATAGCGCCTTTGCTTACGAAAATTTTTTCAATAGTATTTTTGTCGGTATCAAACTTGATATATGACACATGATCAATACCCGGATACTTATAGTCAACGCTCACAGGTTCCCAAAGTTTTCGTATCCTGTCATAGGCCTTGGTATTTTTGGGATCTCCGATCAAATTGTCTCTAGTTTTTATTTTTTGCCTTGCTCTAATTCGCGCTTTTGATGTTTTTTCAGAACATATAACTTCCAAAACAACTGCCCGGCACAAACAAGAAGACGCAATGCCGTACATCTGTTGACGCCTAAAGGAGAATCTGTTTCCGCTTTCAAAAATAACCCCCCTTCCTTTGCGCAAATGTTCGGCAATTAAATAATCTGCGGTTCTTAAAACTTTTTCTTGCGTTTTTGGCATTCTTTTGATTCCTAAGCAACGGCGAATTTCATTTTGATAAATTGCTGTGTATCCGGGTAATTTTTGCTTTAACTTTTTAGCGAGTGTGGTTTTTCCAGTTCCTGGAAGACCGCAAATAATAATTAAAAAGTTCATCGGATTGGCATTTCTTTTCTTTGAGCAATGTTTCCGGCTATAAAACCTGGCTGTTGTGAAATCCCTTTTGTGCCGTATGGAATTAAAAGCATCGGACGAGACAGAGCTTTAGAATTATTGGGATATGAACCATGAACTACGTTGCCGTGCAAAAACAATACGCTTCCCATTTTTAAAATAAGATTTGTTTTTTTATCTTTATATTTCTCCGGAACCTCTACGCAATGACCTGGATTCGTTCCAACGTCTTCATGAAAACTTTTTACCGGCTTATTGGGTAAAATCGGTTCGCGGTGCGAGCCCGGATAAATATACATCCCGCCGTTTTCCGGATCCTGATCAGAAAATGCGATATTTCCGGTAATATACCAGCCATGCGGCGCCTGCGGGTACGCGTTGTCTTGATGCGGATTCCATGCTTGCAAAGCATACGGCGTGCCGGCGCGCTTAAACAAAAACATAGATTGTAAAAGTACGGTTTCCTCTTCTTGAAGGATATCAAGAGCAACAACTATTTTGCGATTTTTCAACATGGCTCGAACATCGGCCGCATCGACAGGATCAATGTCCATGTTTTTATCGACATACTCCAGGCGACCTCCGCGATCGAGATTCATAATCCCGCGGAAATCCGGCATAGCGTATTTTTCATAAATCTTCACGGCTCTATCACACCTAAGTGAGTCAAACACGGACTCAATTACTACAAACCCATTTTCACCATAAAACTTTTTCCACGATACCCCGTACCAGAAAGAAAACGTGTATTCTCTTTGATGCACAAAAAACTCCAAAAAACATCCTTAAGCATAATAAGAAGATATTGAAAATAAGTCAAGAAAATGCTTTATTTGATATTAGAGCTCTTTTGGGATTGTTTCCATGATTTTATACGAACATCGAGAGTTGGCGGAAATAAGACAAAAGTTCTTAGAAAAAACAATAGTTTTCTGCTCCGGGGTATTTGATTTAACACATGTGGGACATGTGGTATTTCTCGAAAATTGCAAAAATTTAGGCGATATACTTGTTGTAGGAGTTGGGAGCGATGAATCTGTAAGGTTTTATAAAGGCGGCGCAAGGCCGATTTTAAGCGAAAGGATTAGAATCAAAATGATAGATTCACTAAAATGCGTTGATTTCTCATTTTTTAGTTCTCCCCCAAATTTAAATGACCCGTTCTCCGACCTCCCTCGAATATTTGAAAAACTAAGACCGAATATTTACGCCATAAATGACGACGTTTCAAATATGAAAACGCGGGAAGAAATGGCAGAAAAATTTAAAATGAAACTAACGGTATTTAAAAAAAATCTGGAAAATGAATTTGCTAACATATCAACCACAAGCATAATTCAAAAAACAAAAAACTCGGGGTAACCCCCGAGTTTTAATTAAATATTTTTTAAATATTTTTTTGCTAAAAGCGTAACAGCTAAAGACTTCATATCGCTTATTTCCCCGTTTTCTGTTTTTGTCATCCATTCCGGAACCGGAATCTCTTTAAATTCGATTTCTTCTCCCTGGTCGAGAGACTGTTCTTTTGCTTTTTTGCACCCCAAAGCCAAAAACGGATGAAGGCGAGCGACCGCGCTTGAAGTATCGTGCCAAAGCGGATTATCATCCGGCATCAACGGAATAATTTTCTCGCATTCGTAACCAGTTTCTTCCAAGAGTTCCCTTTCTGCCGCATCCAAAGAATTCTCGCCGTCGTTCATATTTCCGCACGGAAGCTCCAGCTGTATATCCCCGCTTCCGAATTTAAACTCTTTGATTGCGACCACATTGCCGTCATTGGTCACGGGCAAAACAATTGATGATCCTTTTACTTTTCCGGCGAATAAAGTCCAGTCCTTTTCTTCTCCATTTTCGGATACAAAATGCTGTGTAATAAGAACTTTTTTGTGAGCTTCGGCAAGAATTTTCGGTTCCCCTTCTTTTCGCCATTTTTTTAACATTATTGCCTCCTTTTTGAACAAAGACTTTCGTACCGCAACAGTACTTCATAGAGCCCGAGCGCTTTGAAGCGCTTTTTCCAAAAATCGGAAACTTCGGAATATTCTCGGGCAAGCCTCAACCGCTTTTGGGCTTCTTCAAAATTTTTTCTGCGATATTCCAAAACGGCAAAAAAAAGATTTCCCAAGGCATTGCCTTTATGGGTTTTGTCGCAAATGCTCAAAAAAAGCTTATACAGCATATCCAGTTTAACCGGATGAAATTCCTTGTTCTCCCGCAAAAACCTTAGATAATTTATTCGGTAATCCATCGAAAACCATATATCTTTTATTTCTTCTTTTGCATAAACCCTTCCCGTGTCGCCTTCCAAAGGATCAACAAAATCAAGGGCTTTTCCGTGTTCGCTCTTTACTCTTTTTTCATTGCCGCCGGTGGAACCAACAAACGGCCTCTCGGTGCCGTCAATCAAAGATTGCTTATCAATTTTCCCCTGCTCCAAAGCATGGTTTGTAATTTCAACGCCGGGTATGTAGTTTAGCGGCTGTATCGTGCCCCAGTCTAAATCTAAGTCGCGCATCAGATTTACGGTATCCAGCTCCTCACTTATAGTGCCATATAAACCTTTATTGGGAATCGGAGGAAAACCGCACATAAGCAGAGCTTTTACAAAAATTTGAGGATATTTTCGCAAAATTTCAGCGCATTTGTAAAAGTGCTTAATACCGCTGGGCTTGTAAACCGCTTTCAAGCGCTCCGCATTGCCGGACTCAATGCCGATGCTGATTCCTATGCATCCGGATTCCGCCATTGCGGCGGCACACTCTTCTGTAAGCGCCGAGGCAATAATTCCATTAGTCGCGTTCCATGTCATCTTTAGATTGCGCCGTATCATTTCATTGAAAATTGGAAGCGTTCCATTGAGCAAATCATCGTCAAGCCACATGAAATCGTTGATTCCGTATTTTTCTTTTAGCATCTGAAGAGTATCGCAAACGATTTGTGGATTTCGGCGAAAAACAACGCCTCGGCCGTTGAAAAGTTCAACTGAACAAAAACTGCAATGCGCCCTGCATCCAATGTTTGCATTAACTGTCGCGGAAAGAGTTTTCTCATTTCCAAGCCAGTAGTATGTTCCAATTCTTCCATGCTCTGGAGCATATCTGCCTACAGGCAAATCGTGGTAATCGGGAATGATATTCATATTTTCTATTGTCTTGTGCGCGCGGTCTTTGATAACTATAAATTCGCCCCTATCCCACACGGCGATCTGTTTGATTTTTTCTTCGCCGACCGCGCCGTTTATAAAATCAAGAATATCTGGAAAATTCGTAAGCCCCTCATAAAGGCACACGACATCGATTGCATCCCCATAAACAAGATGGTAGTCGCCTTCTTCTTTAACCAAACCCACCGTGTCGGAAGTATGAACTCCGCCAGCAAAGATTGGCAAACCGCGATTGAGGCTCTTAATAAATTCGGCTGTCCGCCTTGTCTGCCTCCAATAAACCGTAAACATGCAGGTAAGCCCAATCGCATCCGGTTTAAATTCCTCAATTTTTTCGCGCAACTCATCTTTCCAAACACCGTATTGAAATGCGTCCGAATCTTTTTTGAGACGCATCTGCATCAGCAAATTGAGGTCCAAAATGGCAATATTTTCTCGGGGATATCCGCGTTTTTGGAGCGCTCCAGAAAGTTCCGCGAATCCAGTCGGCGGATACACTGGATAGCGGTTATCTTTGGCTATGTTTACGTCATAGTCTTCTTCCGGAACATTCGGCGGATTTATAAATAAAATCCGCTGGCATCCGTTAGGAAAAATTTTTTGCAGCTTTTCGGCAATAATTTTCCGTTCGTCCATATAACCTCGTTTTCAAATCTAACCCCAAAATAGCAGTATTCGGAAAAAAAATCAACCCGCGCTAAGCGCGGGTTTTGTATGCGTCGAATACTTCGCAAACTTTATCGACAAACTGCAGGCCAATTGGAGTAATATGAATAAAATCTGGTTCGCTTAAATCAACAATACCATCTTCGGCAAATTGTTTTAGTTCCTCATATTCTCTGTGAAATATATCAGACCACGGCATATCTATATCGCTGGGATTTGGAATACATACTTCGAAATAATTTCTCAAAGAATGAATGATTTCTCTCCGCTCAACATCATCAGCGCTTAAACGATAGCCGTGAAAAATGGGAAATTTTCCTTCCTCAATATATGATTCGTATTTTTCCATAGCAATGTTATAGAGAACTTCGTCGTTGGATACCTGTACGTTTTGAAAATACCATTCCGGCCACAGCGTCGTCTGCCCGCTGATTCCCAAAGCAATTACGCCGGTATACCTTCCAGTCGCGGGACCAAGCCGGTTCCATTGGATTTTTTTCTTTTTCAGCGCTTCAACCAAGTCATCGGTTGGTTTTGCAAAATGATCATAACCAACCCGCAAATAACCACCACGTTCTAAAACCTCAAGCCCAGCTTGAAACAACTTTTTCCTTTCAAAATTGTCCGGAAGCCCGTGTTCCGCCATCAATGTTTGATGAGTAAAAATATCAGGCCGATAATGCAAATAGTTGAAGCAAATTCGGTCTGGAGCAATTTCCACAATCTTTTCCATCGTGCGCTTTATTGTTTCCGCAGTTTGTTTGGGCAAACCACAAATGATATCAAAACTAATGCCGTTAGGAAAAAGTGTTCTAATTTCAGGAGTCAGCAACCGCTCGGTAAGGTCTGCCGGCTGAACTCGCCCCACCGCGCGCTGAACTTCAATATCAAAGTCTTGCACGCCAAACGAAATCCTGTTAATACCCTTCGAATAATAATACTTCATCTTGTCTTGCTTCACATGCCGCGGATCAATTTCGATCGCAAGTTCGTCAACTTTGGAGATATCAGCGACTGTTGCCAGCGCATCGACCAACACATCGAAATCAGCTTCTTTTAAATCAGTTGGCGAACCGCCGCCGAAATGGATCTCGCGAACATTGAGATTAATCCGCAACGCGTCGCAAAAATTTTTCAAAAGCTCAATTTCACGGCACAAATAGTCCAAATAGCGTTTGGCAATAGAATAATCTTTCGATATTTTAACCGGACAGGTGCAAAACCAGCACATTTTGGTACAATACGGAAAATGCACATATAATTGGATAGGCGAATCAGGATTTTTTATAAAAAATTCCGCAAGCGCCCGGCGGTATTCCCTGTCCCCCATTTCTTTGGACCAAAACCGCATATTGGGATACTCGGTATACATAAATGCGCGCTCGCCGTATTTTTGAATCAGCCTTGCATCAGCGTCTTTAACCGAATCACTCATTCCAAAACCTCTTTTTTGTAAAACTTCTAGTTCTTAGAATAAATCCATAACCCAAAAAAGTCAACTGTTTTGCAGTTTTTTTATGATTGCCGTAGTAGAAATATTTTCAAATTCTATTGGACACCATCTTTTTAAGACGCGCAACTCGGTACCGTATTTTTTGCTAAGATTGGCTCTTTCCGCTAAATCGAAGGCGTCGTTATTTACCACATAAATATCTGGGCGCAATTTTTCTATAACCACTTTTATAAACGCGAACGGATCGTCGTCTTTTTCATATTCAGCAAGGCTTACCAAGGCGTAATCCACGGGCTTCAACGAATCTATCATCTTTAAACGCATATGCTCATTAACAATGGGCCTTGTTTCGCCTTTATACTTTTTTATCGATTCGTCGTTTCCAGTAAGGACTACCAGCACATCCCCCAACTTTTTGCAATCTTCAAAAAAAAGCGCGTGGCCGGCATGAGTCAAATCAAAAACTCCGGAGCAAAAAATTATTTTTTTTCCCAAATTTTTTTCTCGAATCTTTTGTAAATCGGCAATGTTGATTATCACAATCAATATAACTTGCCTATTTATAAGTAAGTTTTATGTTCCCGTCATAATGGATTTCGATTGGAGATTCTTTCGGAGAAGAGTAAAAATTCTTCACATCCTCCACAAGCAGAGTCTGTATGGGCCTATTTCTCAACCGAGGCGCAAAAAACACGGCTTGCCCCCCGATATCGGCATCGCGGTACCACCACATTTTTCTTCTTTTGAAAAAATAATTTTTATCGAGCGCCAAACCTTTTACAAATTTCTGCAAAGTTTCTTCAAAATAATCCTGTCCAACGTTGGATGTTGGACAAACGGCATTCGATGTTTTTTTGGCGACTAGATGCAACTCGTCTTTGGTTGTAAGCGATTCATCGAAAACTTCATAACCATGTTTTGCTAAAAGCCGTTTTAAAGACTCTGCCCTAAACGAATGAAGATGCGGAAAATACAAAAGATTGCTCATTGTAAACTCGCCTTCAGCATTCGGAAGAGAAACAACAAAGAAGTCTCCTTCTTTTTGCAAGCTCGAAGCAAGCGATATAAGTTCGCCGGGCTCGTACACATGCTCAAAAACGTGGTGCGAAAAAATAAGAGAAAAAGGGGCAATGGCTAAAAGCTCCTTTTGAACGCCTTCGGCTTCAAATGGATTAGTAAGTATTCGAAGTTTAAAAAAATATTTGGCAAAATCCGCTCTGTGTTTTGAGTTTTCTACTCCAATCAAATTAGAATAGCCGCGCTCGCGAAGTTGGTTTAGCGCAGAACCGTAACCGCAACCGATTTCGCACACGGGCCGCAATTTCCCCAAATTAAGCTTTTGGGCGATTTCCAAAATCTCCCTTTGTTTTTGGTCTTTGCCATGCTTTATTTTATAAACAAGTTTTTTTACTTTTGGAGAATTTGTATCCTCCCAAGTATTCGCGTAAAAATCTTGAATCCATTTTTTTGTAGGCTGGTCGATATAGCCGATATATCCGCAACTTGAACATACGCCAACTCTAACTTTTTGCGCTCCTCCGTTGCCAAAAAAAGCGCAAACCGTTTTAAGAATGCCGTCGTCGCAAGGGCAGTTGGGCCTTTCTATCCACCCCGCGTCTTGGGTAACCTCAAAAACCTTCCAGTCGTGGATATTCAAAAATCGTTTGAATTTAAAGCCAAACTTTGATTTCATTAGTATATGCTATCAAAAATTAAAAATATTGCCACCAAAACAATCGGAAATCTTATTTTAAAACCCTATTTCAAAATAAGGACGCAAAGGCTAATTTGGCTGTTTTTGAACCGAAACTCAAGAGACTTGTTTAGGACGAACCCGCCCTCTCTTAATGAAACGCAAGACAAGACAATAAATACTCTGTTCCAGGAAGGAATTGCAGAAACTCATTTGGACGAATTATTTCCAAAAGAAAATAAACTCGAGAAACTTCAACAATACGCTCTCTATCTTAAAAATCAAAGTTCTGGCAAACAAACAAGCAAAACATTCTTAACTTACCTTTTGGATCCAAAACCCGAATTGGACTTTGAAAACGAAATTGTAAAAATAGCTTTGGATCCAAAGGTTCTCGCAATAGTAAATTCGTATTTCGGAATGCTGGGAAAATTTTATTACTTTACCCTAAATATCACCCACCCAGTCCCAGCCGGAACAGAAGCAGAACAATCGCAAAAGTGGCACAGGGATCCCGAAGACATAAAAATGCTTAAAATGTTTGTTTATTTAAACGATGTCGACGACGAAGCTGGCCCATTTATTTATGTTCCGAAATCAAACTTGGGAAATAAATGGAATAAAATTTTTCCCCAACGCCCGCCAATAGGATACTATCCTCAAGAAAGGGAACTCGAAAAAGTAGTTCCTCAGAGCGACATTAAAAAATATGTGGGCAAAGCCGGCAGCGTAATATTCGGCGACACCACGGGACTCCACAAAGGCGGTTATGCCACAAAAAAAGAGCGTTTAATGCTCACAATCGGCTACGCCCCCAGCTCTTCTCCGCTAGCGGAACAATATACTTACTCAGAAGAAATAAAAAAGAGGTTAGCAACGCTAACCCCAGCTCAAAAATACGCAATCATTCTTAAACCAAGCAAATTAAACACCTATATTCTCAAAAAATTCAGAAAGTTCTTCAAACGCGGGTAGTATTACATCTGCTTCACTCAATTTGTCGGCAGAAACCGTATGAGCCAAAGCAACGCAATACATTCCGGCAGATTTAACCGATTTCACTCCTAAAGGCGCATTTTCCACACCAACGCAGTCTTTTGCGTCAATCCCCAAAAGTTCCGCGCCCTTAAGATATGGGTCCGCAAAAGGCTTGCCTCTTTCGGTTGTTTCCGCAGTTACCATTGCCGTAAAAAGTTTTAATATTTCTGGAGAAACTGATTTTTGAATTCTATCTGCAAACCCACCAGTTACAATGCCAAGCAAAACATTTCTTTTACCCAAATCGCAAATAATATTTTCAACGCCCGGGTAAAATTCCACCAATCCCCCGCGAAGATTGCTCAAATAATTTTCATCTTTTAATTTGGCAATTTTATACGCGAGTGAAGTAGAAATTTCATATTTTTCACATAATATTTCGGCAATTCTAGGAACCTCGTTTCCCTCCAAAGGAAAATAATCATCTGGGAAAATATCGGCCCCAAATTCTTTAAATACGAATTGCCAAGAACGAAAGTGGTCTTGCATCGTGGAAGCAAGCGTGCCATCGAAATCAAACAAAACAGCTTTGTAGTTTTTCATTGAACCAACTTCAGAGTTTCCCGCATCCAATCGCCCATGTGCTTATAGTGCGGGCTTGTTACCAAATTTCCGTCCACGACAGCGGGCTCGTCAACATAAGTCGCTCCGGCGTTGTTGATATCGTCCTTTATGCTGTAATATCCGGAAACTCTTTTTCCTTTTACGACTTTTGCGGAAATTAAAAGTTGCGAACCATGACAAATCGCCGCTATAGGCCGACGGAGAGAGTTAAAATCAGAAATAAATTTCACCAATTCCGAGTCTTGCCTCAAATACTCCAGCGACATCGCCCCACCCGGCAAAACTATCAAATCGTAATCACTTGGTTTTAAGCCGGCAATGTCCACGGTCGGCACGACTTTTTGGCCCTTTATCCCGAACACAGTTTCCATTCCGCGCACAGCCACATCAACTTTAAATCCAGCCTCTTGAAGCCGGTAAAAAGGATATGTATACTCAACATCCTGCACGAATTTCCCCGTTAAAATAACCGCTTTTTTCATAGTTTTCCTTAATTTGTCAATGGTTTAACCATTAAAAACTCTACCTCGTCCGAAGAAGTCAAGTCAACAATGCTTTTGAGTTCTTCCAAGCCGACTACATCTCCGGTCTTTAAAACTTTTTCCTTGTTTGAATTATATAGCGCGCCTTTCAAAATGGTCACAACGCCGCTCTCGGCTTCCTTCGCTTTGTTCTTAAAATCATTGATAGAATCATGTTTGCTCAAAACAATCGAGCATTTGCCGAATTTTTTTTCGCAGTGGTATTTTTCTTCTTCGTTATGAAAATGATTGAATTCCGAAGCATCCAATTCCAAAAAATGTTCTTGTCCTTCGTATCCTTCGCCTTCTCTTCCGTAAGCGTCATCGAGCCGAACCAAATCTTTTTTATTGGTTGGAGTTTCAGTTTCCAAAACCAAAATTCCTTCCGGAGACAACGCTTTTGTGGAATGGAAAACTCCCTTTTCCAAAAAAATCCCGTTGCCGTGCGCAAGTTTATGCTCCTCTCCCAGAGTCCTGAAAAGAGCCTCTCCAGAAAGAACCACAATAGAGGTTTCCTTCTGGGGGTGGCAATGAAGAGATGTTTGAAACCCTTTCTTTATGTGAAGCGCCCATACCGCCACATTGTCGTTTTTGAAAACCAAATATTCATGCCCCCACGGTTTTTTTATGAGGGTTTTGGAATAGTCAAAAAAATCATCCCTTTGGGTTTCGGGGTTGATTTTAACCGTCGAGAGTTTCAATTTGTCGGCCTCGGTCGCCACTATCCTCTTTATCATAAACAATACAACTAATTGTATATTCAATAAGTTTGGCAGTCAAAAAATTGCTATACGAATGGGAAAATGATTGTAATTACATTTACATTAAGCAATACCAATACGTTTTTCAATTACAGACACGCGTTCCATAAGCAAGTTGATTTCTTTCGCGTATCCAAGAACATTACGAATTTGCTCAGAGAGCTCTGCAACTGCTTTTGTATTCTCTGCTATTTGTGCTTGTAAATCTCTGCGCATTTCTTCCATTTCATTTATTATTGTCTTGATATCCTCTTTTGTTGCCATCTGTTCGTGGATATCCGTAATTATTTCCAAAATATGTTTTGTATTTTCATCCATATTGGTAATTGTAGAATCAATCAAAAGTTTGTGCAACAACTTGCAAAAATTTGGTAGATATGGTAGGAGTACTGATGGGTAAATGCATGTACCCAAACAACCAAACGAGGAGAAAAACAATGAAAAAAATCCCGCTCTTGATTGCTATTGTGATGCTATTGATGGTATTTTTCAAATTTGGATTAACCGCTAAACCAACAGCAGAACAAGTGACTGGTTATCTAAATGGTAACAGTATAAAGTATGCGAAAGATTCTAGAACGAATACCTGCTTTGCATACACAGCCGGTTGGGCTGGGGCCCCGGCAAACCTGGCCTATACACCATGTGAATCGATCCCTAAAAATTTACTTTACGTATTTTGATAAAATTATTTTTTAAACAACCGTTCGCTCAAAAAACGAGCGGTTTTTATTTCCCATGACACTTCTTCAAATGTTAACCTTCACCACAACATAATGTAATGAAACAAACGGCTCATCCCGATATCAGGATGAACCGTTATTTTATTCTATTGTTTATTTTCCCAAAATATCTTTAACTTTTTTAATTATTTTTTCTTTTGTTGGAGGAAGATTGTCGGTTTCTGGAGAAAATCCCGCAGGATGCTCATCTCTACCCAACACTCTTACAATTTTTCCTGTCGAGCACATCAAATCGTATGCCATGCATTTCATATGGCTATTTTCGTAGTCTCCATCAAGAAACAAGCCTCCATGTTTTGAATTTTGCATCGCAAGTCTCATGTTGTCAGTTACCAAAAACGGCTTAAGCCATTTTACATGAATCAAATTGCAAGTTATTCCCTCTTTTTCCAATTCAGACAAAGCTTCCAGCGCGTTAAGCCGCGTGGAAGAAACAGCGAAAATCGCCAAATCGGCTTTTTCACAAACAATATCGTCCATTTCGTAATCAACACCAAAAGCTCTTATGTGTTCGCTAAGAAGCATCGGATCGTCATGCTCCATAAACCATTCGTAAGCGTAGTCGTATTCTTTGGGAGTCATCGGGGCGTAAACATAAACTCCTGGCATTCTGGTAAGCAAACTATAGTGACTGCCGGAAGCCACGGGTCCAATTCCTCCGTCTCGATTAATAACCCGCACAAAAACTGGGCGAGATTCGTTCCACATGTATTTTGATATTCCTGCCCTATTTGAAATAGGAACAGCATTATAGTGTAAAAACCCTCCGAAACGAATTATAATTATCGGCCTAAAATCCACCGATGCCATTCCAACCATTATGGCTACCCAGGAAGTATCATCCATTGAAGCTTCAAAAATCCTTTCTTTGTCTTTAATATCAGGCATTGTCCCGCGAACGTTTCCGGCAGCTTCCAAACATTGACCGCCAACAATCCCGCGTTTTAATTCAATATGCTTTTTAATAATTTCGGAAATCGCATCCGCGCAGGTACGGCCATTTGGTTTTTTTATTTCAGCAATCACTGGAACTTCGACATATTTTTTTCTAAACTCGCGCAACCTTCGATTCCATATGCCGTTCATCGCCGCTTTTGCATCCAACTCTATTTGGCCGGCTTTCGCGCATAATCCAATTAAATCCAGTTCGTTTTTCACCAACTGGAAACGGTCCCATTCAGGAGGACCGTCGCATTTCATATTATTGTGGTGCAAATACCTGCAAGTATAAATGTTAAAAAAGGCCGGGAGTTCTCCGCGCAAACTCCTGA
>JBBTXM010000032.1:0-1846 GCA_038062255.1 Patescibacteria group bacterium | reverse complement strand
ATTGCAGCTTCAGCAGGTTTATTTCACCAACAAAAATGCCTTTAAAATCAATGATTTAGGTTTAAATCGCGAAAGTATATTAACTGGTTCGTTGGGTGCCTAACCGGATTCGAACCGGTGATAACGCTGCCACAGAGCGTCGTGTTACCGCTACACCATAGGCACCATTAGTTAATTATAACATTGTGCGGCCGAGAGGATTTGAACCTCCATGCCCTTGCGGGCGCTACCACCTCAAGGTAGTGCGTCTGCCGATTTCGCCACGGCCGCATGAATAGTTTTCATTTTTTTGCGTATTTCTCTTGCCGCTCGGTCGCGAATATAGAAAAGCTTTGCCCTTTTGAATTTGGATTTTGACTTTACTTCAACTTTATCAATCTCCGGAGAATACAATGGAAAAATTCTTTCAACTCCTATTCCGCCCACAATTTTCCTAACAGTAAAAGTTGCTCCCGGCTCTTTGCCGTGGTTGCGCGAAAGGACAATTCCTTCAAACGCCTGAAATCTGGTTTTTCCTCCTTCTTTAACCTTCTGGAAAACGCGAATAGTGTCCCCGGCGCGAAAATCAAGCTCCGCGCGAGTTTTTATATCAACCGGTGAAATTGTCACATTTAGTGAAGGCATAAAAATTATGCTAGCATATCGAGCACTTTTTTCAAGTCTTCGGGCAAATCGGCCTCTATTTTAAGCCCCTCAAACTCAATGCTCTCTGCGTGCAGAAATTGCCTTCCGAGCCCCGCCGGGCATTTCATGTTTTTGCCGCCATACATTTTGTCGCAAACCACAGGATGATGGATGGCAGAAAGATGCGAACGAATTTGATGTGTCCGGCCGGTTTTGGGCTCAACTTTTAGCAAAGTGAATTCCGCAAATCGTTTTTCAACCTCATAATAAGTTTCCGCCTCGCGCAATTTTCCAACTTTTTTCCCTACCGAAATTCTTTTGAGCGGATTTCGTTCGCTCCTGCCAATTGATAACTCAATCAATCCGGAATTTTGTTTTAAAACTCCCACGACAAGCGCGCGGTAAGTTTTTTTAATTTGTCTTGTTTGAAAAAGATTTTTCAAATGTTCCGCGCTTTGTTCGCTTTTGGCAAACAAAATAACTCCGGATGTTTCTTTGTCTAGCCTATGCGCTGGAATTAAATCATTTCTAAATTCTAATGCCCAATCAAAATTAACCCCCGCGGGCTTGTTGAGGGCGATTAAATTTTTGTCTTCGTAGATAATATTTAACATTTGTTTGCATTGAGCTTATCGAAATGTGCGCGCTGAGGGATTCGAACCCCCGACCTTCGCTGTGTAAAAGCGTTGCTCTGGCCAGCTGAGCTAAGCGCGCTTATTTTACTCTAGACCTAAAAGTAATTAGAACCCCGATAAAATTTATTAGAAACCCAATAAAAATAAGAGCATGGTTAAATGTTAATAATCCTTCGGGGGTTTCAAGACCAATTTGAAGATGATGAAGAACATCTAAAAACATGCCTATCGCTTCAACAGCAGTACCAACAAAACTAATTTTAATTCCCACCTTGAAGTTCATAATAATACTGTATTCTTACTAATGTAGCACAAAAACTGATTTTTTGATAGCATACACTTTATCTATCGCCGTGGTAGCTCAGTGGTAGAGCAGACGCCTGAAGAGCGTCGTGTCGGGTGTTCGATTCACCCCCGCGGCACATGCAAAGCACGGCCCTATCGTCTAGCCTGGTCTAGGACACAAGCTTTTCAAGCTTGGTACCCGGGTTCAAATCCCGGTGGGGCCACATCCTTTGCGTTTGCATAAACAATTTAAAAGTATTAATATTTATAAGTTATAAAACGAGCTAGAATAAACAACCAAA
>JBBTXM010000031.1:15002-22099 GCA_038062255.1 Patescibacteria group bacterium | reverse complement strand
CCTCATCCACAAACATCTGCATTACCTGGGCCGTTTCAGGCTCCTGTAACGCAAAGGCAGAAGACACAAACAGCAAACTTATCGATATCACAGAAACTAAACTCTTTGACATAAAACACCGCAAAATAATCTGGGTTCAAAATAGCACACAATCAAAAAAACTTCAAGTTACAAAAGCCTGTTAAGCAACTCTTCGGGAGTAGCAACAATTTCGTGAATAAGTTTTTGGATGCACGGTTCGTTGTATAAATCGTGAGGGAAATGGCCCATTAGAGTTTTTTCGTCCAAAGCATAAACTATTTTTCCAAGCACCGCGGCCGCAAACAATTCCCCCACGACATTCGCTCCCACGTAGCCGTCTTTATTGAAAATAAAACAGACATCCGCGACTTTCACTTTGCGGAAAAGATGGTCGTAAACTTTGCCGGCGATTTCCGCCCTG
The DNA here is from genome assembly GCA_038062255.1 of Patescibacteria group bacterium. Lineage (GTDB taxonomy): Bacteria > Patescibacteriota > Minisyncoccia > UBA11713 > 2-01-FULL-45-33 > JBBTXM01. The sequence goes on along the minus strand of JBBTXM010000031.1, from coordinate 21,657 downwards.
TATCCCGCGTCCTGAAGGCGGTCTCTTTCGTGCATATAATGATACTCGGGATCAGACCTCTCAAATTGCGGGTGCAGCACGGTGAGCCTGATATTTTTCTCTCGCGCCAAATCTTGGAGTTTGTCCATAAATTCGAATAATGGCTTGGCAAATCTCTGTGATGAGCAAAAGACGATGGATTTCATAGAGTAATTATACAAAAACAAAAATCGGCTATGCAAGGCATAGCCGATTTTTTATATAATTTTGAGGTCTTTTAAAATTTTATACCACACGGGTTCAAGGCCCATATCGGCTTTCCACTCCGGATCGGTGTTTTTTTGCGTAAGATTCCCAAAAATCGCGAGGGTCAACCGCCCAACTTCGCTGTATGGAATGGTATATTTTTTCATAAAATATTCCGTCCGAAAAGCATATTCTTTTAGTTTATCTTTTGAAGACCAAAACACTTCTTTAGCATCACTCCCAGCTTTTAGTTCCCCACTCCAGCCTTGCGCGTTAAATACAAACCAGTAGTGACGGCTGCCGCCATCTCGCTTGCAAGGATTGTTTATATCCCCCTCAAAAACCAACTTAAGCCCGCTTGGCAAAAGCCCCGCTTCTTCGCCCGATTCTCTTTTTGCGTTGCTTATTGGATCATCTCCATCCAAATGCCCCGCTGGCAATGCTATCGCTTCAGGATAGTTAAATCTCTTGATTAGCAAAATTTCTTCGCTATTTTCAAAAATAATTCCTGAACTTGTATTGTCGCATTTTTTAGCCATTGCGATTTCTATTGTAGCATTTTTCCGCTTCTTCTACTTTTGCAAGATAATCTTTTCCAAGATATTCTAGAAACCGCGGCTTGAATTCATCTTCATTTTTGAACACTATTTCGTCCGTCCACTCTATCAAAAACGGGCTAACAGATTTTTTATCATATGGATAAATTAAAAAACTTTCTCCATTAGTCTCAAAAACTTCTCGAGTTTCGTTATTGACTCCGGCAGATACTATGACTTCCGGATGAAATGCGATAATGCCGTTGCACTGTGGAATAAGCCATTCTAAGTCCCTTTCCACAACCTGGTGATAAATTTCTTTATCAATTTGCGCAAGCATTTCCGGAGTTAAAGGCTCAACATGCCTTGGATCAATCAAAATAACATGTTTTCGAAGCCATTCTGCGAAACAATTAATTCTGTTTCTCGCTTCGGCATATTTTTCATCATGCAAATGGGTAATTGGCATGCCAAGGTAAAAAATTTTGCGCCACGGCTCAAAAATAATTCTATAGATAACTTCCGGAGAAGAGCGGGTGGGAATTACAAAAAAGTTTTTTTGTTCGCGTTCAGCCCAACCCTCCGTATCTTTCACCTCATCCGACTGCCATGTCATTATCTTTTTTAAAATTTCTGATTTGTTTCTATTTCCAAAAAGAAAGTTCCATTGCGGACGCAGAGACAAGTTTCCAAATACCGCCTCTGAATCAGAAAGTAAATTAATGTAGGCATCGGCATTGAATTGGCTTAGATAATAACTGCTAAACCCTCTTTTGAATATTCCCCTTCTGTAAAATGTGGCGTGGACATTAATAATCGCAAGAGAATCGTGCCCAGCCCAGTGAACAAGATCCGCCACAATACGTTCAGAAACAGAACTTTGCAACGCCGCCATTGTCTGACGCCTTGTATTTAAAACTTTTTCTTTACTAATTCTTATCCCTATCTTTTGCGCCTGCTCAAAAAACAAATCGGCGACGTTAAAAATTTTCGCCTTCTTACCCATTTTTTCCGCATATGCGACAACGCGCTCAAGATGCTCCATTTCTCCAGAGCCTGAAATTGCAGTTGTTACGATAATCATTATACTTTGCCTCAAAGAATTTCTGACTTTATCCGTAGCACAAATTAAAACGGCTCGCCAGAGGCGAGCCGTTATTTTATTTAAGCTTATCCAAAATTTTCTTTTCTTTTTCTTCAATTCTTTTTTCCGTTCCCCTGCGAGCAATATCGTATTTATTCATATCCACAAGCATGAATTCAGCAAGCAACGGAAATTTTTCCTTTACAAGCCGGTATTTTTCCTGCTCAATAAACCGGTAGTTTGGGTGCCCCTGCGAAGTTGTCCGAAGCTCGGTTTCCCAAAATAATTGCCTGAAATTCTGCAATTGGTAAAATCTTACACGATACGCCAGTGGCACAACATATTGCGCAAGCTCAAAGTCTTCGGATTCTATTTTCTCAAATAACGGCTTAATTTTTTCGAGTGCTTCCGAAAACTGCCCGCTCAATCCCGCCTCTTTTACTTCTGGGGGAACTTCAAATCCGTGATGTGTGGAAAACCTTTGCCGTTCTTGAGTCATCATGCGGTGCCGGTGCAAATCCCGGTACGCGCCTATATCCATTACGATTTCAAACCGCAAGTAGGAATTTTCAAATGCTCTTCCAACTTTTTGCCAACGAGCGTTTCTATCTAATAGATAAGCCTTCAACAATCTTCTTTTTTCAAAAACACGCATAATTTTCGCATGATGTAGCGCCCCATCCCAACCGCAGTGAGAAGACGCAAAAATAATCCCAGCTATAATTTTATTCTCCGTATCTTGATCGTATTCTATCAACCTTACACACGAACTATTTGCTATGGAATGAAGCAAAGATTGAGGCTCGTATTCTTCCAGTGTTTGTCTGGAAACTTTGTGGCGCTCACTCAAATACTCCTGATACTTCTGCGATTTTTCGTCTTCCAAACGAAGAAGCAGAGACGGAATTTCCTGGTCCAGCTCCTGTTTCAACGCTTCCGCTATCCACCGAAGCTCGCCCAAAGGATTTTTGGCAGACCTGTTTATCAGATATTCAAACGCCTGCGCGTTTCCGCGAAACGCCACTTGCCCCAATGTCGCCATCGGCAAAAGCCCGCGCAGGGCATCGAAAGCTTTCTTTTCCAAAACAGATTCTTTTTCATTAAAGTTTTCTTTGAGCCAATTCACCAACGGAGGCAAAAGCGCCACGTAAGCGTCAAACAAATTATCAAGCGTCGCTTTGTATTCTTCCAAAAGCCCCAAACGCTCTAGGTCAGGTTTTGGAGTATAGTACAAATATTTCCCGCCAACTTTCTTGCCAAAATTCACGAATCTAGTGGATTTTTCAATCGGCTCCAAACCTATCCGCTGGTCCTGGATAAACTTCATCGCAACTTGCGAAATTCCCCAAAATACCACGTGAGTTCCGGTGATTTGCGAAATAGAATCGTCGCCGTACTGCGCGAGCCACTTGGCGTAAAACGATTGCGCGCGCTGGTTGTTTAAAATATTTTTAAATCCGTGCTTTTGCAAAAAATCAATTGTATTGTTGAGTTCTTTTGCAAGCTCCTTATCTTCGCCGTTCAAAATCGGCTTTAAATATTCATCCAATAAAACACGCAAAAGATAACCATTTGCTCGGCTCGCGCGCGAGCATAAAGCTCCAACAATTTCCGGTGGCAAATTTCGCAAACAAGTAACCAATCCGTCCAAATTGGTTGCAAAAGGCTGAAGCGCATTAGCTTCTTCGGGTGTCCAAAATTCACAGCAGAAATCCGGCTCATAATTTTTGTATTTCAATGTTCATCACCTCCAGAAATTAAAATACCTCCCCTAGCCCATCCTTGTAAACCCCTCTTAATCTCCCCTTCGTAAGGGGAGAAAATAAAAAAATCCCCCTTCCCTCTTACGAAGGGGGAAGGGGGCTGGGGGTTAGGGGTTACAGCCCCAATTTTTCGGAAACAACTTTCCATACGCTTTCATGAATTTTTTCCGGCGGGAGAATTCTACCATTCTCAACACACCCAATGACAGCAAAATCATTTGGAAATTCCTTAATCATGGCGTGGTACGCTCGGTAAGCGTTTGCCAAATGGTCTTTGTCGCTTTCGTGCGCGTCTCGCTTTCCCCTGGCTTCTGTAAGCTGTTCGCTGATTTCGAGAGGTATATCAAGAAACACGTTAATATCCGGCTTTGGAATTCCAAATTTATTATATTCAAGATCATAAAGCCAGTGAAGAAATTCTTTCAGCTCTTCCGAATCGGTTATTTTCCCTCCCTGGTGGCCTCCATTTGAAGAAACATAACGGTTAGAAACCAGTATCTTCCCTTTCTTTAGCCATTTGTGCATCCGAAAAGAAAGATCGAATCTGTCTATTGCATAAAAAACAGACGCCGCGTACGGAGACACTTCCATGGCTTTGCCATACACTTCGCGAACCAAATAGTTATCTATGATTGCAGCAGTTGTTCTTCCATACTGCGGAAAATCAACGGTTTCAACTTCATAACCGGTTGATTCAAGCTTTTGCGTGAGCATATTCCACTGGACGGTTTTTCCGGCTCCATCGATACCCTCTATTACAATTAATTTTCCTTTTTGTTCGTTCATCGTTCCTCCATTATAAACTATCTGGTGAAAATAAATGAATCATTCGGAAAATCTTTCAAAGCTCCGCCCGCAGATTGCAAAATACCAATGCCTTTTGCCAAAAACTCCACTAGTTCTTCCTTGGGATAGCAATACCATTCTATTTTTCTGTCTTCAAAAAGCCTTTTTATATGCTCCGCCCCTTGCGAATTTGCGTAAGTGCCATAATATTCGATTTTCTTTATCCCCACCTGAACAAGCTTCAGCGCGCATTTGTAGCAAGGTGTTCCAAGCACGACAGCAGTACCGCCAACCAATTTGTCTGGATTGGAACAATTCAAAAGGGCATTTTCTTCGCCGTGAATAATTCTAATGCAATGGCCCTCAACCATCAAATGCCCTTCTTCGTCGCACGAAGGAGCGCCGGAAGGCGCTCCGTTGTATCCCGCGCCCAGGGGGCGGTTTTCCGGCTCGGGGCTCCACAGAGTTGTTGCTGTTTTTAACCTATCGCACGTTCCGCGAGTATCGAGAGGTTAGCACCAAAAAATACCCTACGCCTGTGGATAACCCCGACGCTTCGGTCGGGGCTCCGACTTTACGTCGGAGGTTACCCTACCACTTCAATACCCATTGAGCGGGCTGTGCCTTCCACGATTTTCATCGCGGCTTCAACATCATTTGCGTTTAGGTCTTCCATTTTTCGCTCGGCAATTTCTCGAATCTTGGCTTTCGCCACTTTTCCAACTTTTCCAGTTAAAGGATTCGCAGCGCCCTTCTCCACCCCGGCGGCTTTTCGCAAAAGGTCGGATGCCGGAGGAGTTTTGAGTTTGAAATCAAAAGTCCTGTCTTGGTAAATAGTGATTTCAGCGGGAATAATATCGCTTCCCATATCTTTGGTAGCGGCATTGAACTTGTTTACGAAATCTCCAATGTTGATTCCGTGCGGACCCAAAGCAGTGCCAATAGGCGGAGCTGGAGTAGCCTTGCCCGCTGGAATTTGTATTTTTAAAATAATTTTTATTGCTTTTGCCATATTTTTTAGAGTTTTTTAACTTGCAAAAAGTCCAATTCCACCGGAGTTTCTCTTCCGAATATTGAAACCAAAACTTTGATTTTACCCCTTGTTTCGTCCACCTCGTTTACTTTGCCTTCAAAGTCCCTAAACGGACCTTCATTAATTCTTACAGTATCTCCCACCGATACGTCAATTTTATGCGTAGGCTCATCTTTCTGGGCCCGCGCGAACAACGCGTCTACTTCTTCTTTTGAAAGGGGGGTCGGGGTTGTGCCGGAGCCGACAAATCCAGTAACTCTTGGAGTGTTTCGCACAACGTACCATGATGCGTCGGAGACAACCATTTCAACAAGCACATAGCCGGGGTAAACCTTTTCTTCCACAACTCGGCGCTTTCCGCCCTTTATCTTTATCTTTTTTTCCGTAGGAACTACAACCTGAAAAATCTGGTCTTCCATGCCCAAAGATTCTATTCGCTGGCGCAAATTGCGCGCAACGGCATCTTCGTAGCCGGAATAAGTATGAACGGCGTACCAATTTTTACCAAATTCGGAAGTTTGTTTTGCCATTAGATTAAGTTCTTTAATATTCCTGTAAACAGCAAATCAAAACCGCTTAAAACAAGCGCCACAAAAACAGTAATCACAATAACCATTATGGTGTGGTTTATCCATTCTTTGCGCGTTGGCCATTGCACCTTGCGCATTTCAGCCCGGACATCGCTTAAATAATTTTTGAGCTTATTAAACATAATTTAGGCTATTTTAAAACCCCTCGCGGGGCTTAAATTAACCATATTACAATTATACACAAAAGGCAAAATATTGCAATATATTTTTAATTTTATGAGTAGGATATGAATGTTTTATCGAAAAATGGATAAAGCATTCTGTACATATTTTACATAAATTTTAAAAAAGAAAAAAGGTCGGTTGAAATTTCAAACCGACCCCCGGAACCAAAAACCTATACTTGCGAGACAACCTGGCGGCCAGCACTCCACCTGCGCGGACACGAAACGGGAAAAGCGCCGACGCGCCAACCGCCGCCAATGAAGCCCCAATAGGCGCGCACAGCCCAGAGTTTTCTGTTTTTGCCTTTCACATAAAAAACAAACCATTCTTTGCTTTCGCGATGCGCCGAAATAAAGGCGTGAAACTGGGAAATTGAGATCGTGGATTTTTTGCCAAGCTCTTTTAGAATTGATTTATCTAAAGAATTTTGTTCGAGCCTGCGAATCGCAAGCTTTACACCCTGAATCGGCTGT
>JBBTXM010000031.1:0-14992 GCA_038062255.1 Patescibacteria group bacterium | reverse complement strand
ATCTTCAAGCCAAAAAATTGAGCTTTGAAATTACTTCCCATCCACTTCACCCCCGCTTCTTCGAAATAGTCTTCGGAGGTGACATCTGGGGCTGTTGGAATTTCAAACATTCGCAAAACTGGCGACAAAACAGACATGTTTTTCTCCTTTTTTTGAATTTTTGGGAATTTTTACTCTGTTTTAATTATACTCTCAAAACGCCAAAAAGTCAAATTCACCCCCACACCAATGCATTGGTGTGGGGGTTTAGGCTTATTTTCAGTCAAATGTGCATGTTTGAGAACGATCGTTGTGAAATTGGCACTTTTGATTTATTAAAAAATTAAATATCCAGGTTTTTGACAGCTTTGGCGTGGGTCTGTATGAAAAGTTTTCTTGGAGCGACTTCGTCGCCCATTAGAATATCAAAAATTTTATTGGCTTCCTTGGCGTCGTCCACGTTTACCTGCAGCAAAATTCTGTTTTTGGGATCCATGGTTGTCTCCCACAATTGTTCCGGGTTCATTTCTCCCAAACCTTTGTACCGCTGGATATTTGGATTATCCATTCCTTTTGAAATTTTATCTTTTTCAGAATCGGAGTACGCGTAAAAAGATTCCTTGCCTTTTTGTATTTTATACAAAGGAGGCTGGGCTATATAAATGTATCCTTGCTGTATCAGCGGAAAATAATATCTGTAAAAAAGAGTGAGCAAAAGCGTGCGGATGTGCGCCCCGTCAACATCTGCGTCTGTCATTATGACTATTCGGTGGTAGCGCAATTTGCTGATGTCAAAATTTTCAGCAATCGCCGCTCCCAAGGCAATAACAAGAGCCTTCACTTCGTTTGAAGTAAGTATTTTGTCCAAACGGGCGCGCTCAACGTTTAAAATTTTTCCGCGCAACGGCAATATCGCCTGGTATCTTCTGTCTCTTGCCTGCTTGGCCGAACCTCCGGCGGAATCTCCCTCCACAATAAACAATTCGGACTCGGCAGCGCTTTTGGACTGGCAATCTGCAAGTTTGCCAGGCAATGCCAAGCCTTCGAGAGCGCCTTTGCGGAGTATTGTGTCCTTTGCGGCTTTGGCGGCCTTGCGGGCTTTGAGCGCCAAAATAACTTTTTCCAAAATCGCCCGCGCGTCTTGCGGGCGCTCTTCCAAAAATCCGGAAAATGCTTCACCAAAAACAGATTCAACAGCGCTTCGCGCTTCCGGATTGCCGAGCTTGGCTTTAGTTTGGCCTTCAAACTGCGGATTCTTTAGCTTGAGAGCGATTATTGCGGTAAGGCCCTCGCGAACATCCTCGCCGGTAAGATTATCTTCGGATTCCTTCAGGAAATTATTTTTTCTGGCGTAAGAGTTGAGCGAGCGGGTAAGCGCGGTTTGAAAACCAGTCGCGTGCATGCCCCCATCCTGGTTATAAATGTTGTTTGCAAATCCCAAAACCCGCGCCTGCAAGTCATCTACATACTGGAGCGCGATTTCCACCATTATGCCGTCAACTTCTTTTTGGGCGTAGAAAACATTGTCGTGCTTGGGATTTAATCCGTCGTTTAAATACTTCACATACGAAGCGACCCCGCCTTCAAAATAAAAAGAGTAGGAAAAATGTTCGGATTTATCCGATGAACGTTCGTCGCTCAAAATGAGTTTGATTCCTTTTGTTAGATACGCGTGCTGGCGCAACCGCTCCAAAATTCTTTTTTTGTCGTACTCCGGCAATTTGCCGTCTTTGTCCGCGGAAAAAATTTCAGAATCCGGCTCAAAAATTATAGTAGTGCCGGAACCTACGCACTTGCCCAGTTTTTGAACTTTTGTTTTGGGCTTGCCCCGCTGGTAATCCTGAGCCCACAAAAAGCCGTCTCGGCAGACTTCCGCGCGCAAATAAGACGAAAGGGCGTTCACAACAGAAACCCCTACTCCGTGCAAACCACCGGATACTTTATAGCCGGCCCCTCCGAATTTTCCTCCGGCATGCAAAGTCGTGAGTACCGTTTCGAGAGCGGATTTTTTGGTCTGCTTATGGATGTCAACGGGTATTCCCCGGCCGTCGTCGGTTACTTTTACCCGATGGTTCGGAAACAACGCGACTCGGACGATTTTTGCATACCCGGCCATAGCTTCGTCTATGGAATTGTCCACCACCTCCCAAATCAAATGGTGCAATCCGTCGATTCCCGTGGAACCAACATACATTCCGGGGCGCTTACGCACCGGATCCAGCCCCTCAAGAACAAAAATATCTTTGGCGGTGTAGTCCTTGCCCGCCATAGCCTCGGCAACGGCGGGACCTCCCCCTCCCTCTTTTTGAGGTTTGATTTGTTTATCTTTTTTAGCCATAAAATTAATTCGAATTTATAAGCTTATACTAGCATAAATAAAACATTAATGCTATGAGTAAAAAGGGTGTTTTGGGAAGTTTAAAAATGAAAATAGTTGGCATAATCGGTCCGTACATCAGCGGAGGAAACAGAAGGCTAATCGACCACAATATCGCAAACGCGCAGTACGTTACAATCGCAATAGCAAACCGCTTTGGACAAAATGGATTGGTTGGATTTTTTTGCCCGCATAGCCATACAGCGCGTTTTGAAAAATTAGCAGAAGCGCCGGAAAGCTATTATCACGCATTGGACGATGCAATTTATGATAGAGTCTGCGATGGATTTATTATTTTGCCAAACTGGAGAAATTCAAATGGGGCGCGTCGTGATCGCGAGCGCGCCTTGGAAAAAATTCATCGAGTATCAATATTTGAACTTGATAGTTACGAAGAAAAAGAGATTGAGACACTGCTTTTGTCTTTGGAAAAATGGACTTTGAAAAAGTAAACTGATGAAAGCAAAACCCCTCCGACCAATGGTCGGAGGGGTTATTTTATAACTATAATTCTGCCCTTCCATTTGAGAAGAAATTTTTTAAAAGATACGAACTTAAATCTTCCCTTGGAGCGGATTTTGGAATCCGGGTCGTGGTAAAAAAATCCTTTCGTGGAAAAACCGACGAGTAAAACCAAATGCCCGCTTTCCCCAATCCTCAAAGATACAAGAACAGGAATTCCCTTTTTCAAATTCACTACAATATATTGAAGTAGATTTTTTTTGCCAGCTTCATCGCACTCTTTTCTTAAAGATTTTTTAAAACCTTTGTTCCAGGCAATTTTTAAAAGAGCGTCGTGGAACCAGCCGTATTTGAGCGAATGCCCCCAAAAAGAAACGCCTTTATTTATCAAATTATCCGCCGGCTCGATAACATAGCTTTTCTTTTTTTGGCCCAAATAGTCCATCGCCATTTTGAGCGCGACAATTCCACAACTCCTGGATTTCCAAAACCTCCTCCGCACATCCAGCCGTTGAGAATAGTATGGAACATTTAATTTCATGCTTGTTTTACTCATTAACCGCAAACCACCTCCCCTCGCTTACAACCTCCGCGTTTCCATCAACTACCCTCAACGCCGAATTGTCATCTACTATGTAAATCTTATCTTTCATACCTTTTGTAACTTCTCTTATCAGTTTTTCTCTTATCTTCGGGAAATATGGCGAGTCTAAATGCGGCATAAAGTAAAAATCCACAAAATTAAGGCCGTCCATATTTTTTGCGATACTCAAATCTTCTTCGTACAAATTTCCGTAAATTTCTAAGGCTAAGTCTTTGCTTAAAACCATGCTTCCGGCGCTTGATCCAACATACACCCTGGTTTTGAGAAGCTCTGGCAACATTTCCTTTAAACCAGATTTAATAATCCACCCCATAAGATGATATTCGTTGCCGCCTTCAAAAAATAAAACATCGGCGTTTTCAATTTTCGAGAGCCATATTTCTTTTGAAACAGCTGAAATATCCGCAATATCGATAGACTTAAAATTTAGCTTTTTTAAATTTATCAGATCGTCAATCAGCCACTCTTTGTCCCCAACCTCAACATTTGACGCTGTCGGAACAAATACCAAAGACGTTTCTTCCGGCTTTTTGCCAACCAAATCAAAAAGCGCGTTAGCGATAGATTTATTGGTTATACCAGCGGAAGTTAGAAGTAATTTCATTAAATAATTCTAACATATTGATATAATTCTTATAGCCTCAGACATCATCAATAATACTTACTAATCATATGCTAGCGATCGCTAGAAAGTGATTAGCAAATTATATTAGAGCATCAAAAAAAGCAGATTATCTCAATTCTGCATTAAATTGCTTTGCGGTTTCGCTATAAATTTTATTTTGTATTTCATCAACTTCGCTCGACACCAAAGTCCTGTCGTTGCTACGGTAGACGATTCTATATGTGTAGCTTACTTTTCCCTCGCCGAATTTTTCGGCGTTTTCGTATTTGTCCAAAAGCTCAACCTGCTCCACCAAGTCCCCTCCCAAATCCCTTATCAAATCAAAATAATTATTCGGAATAAAACTTTTATCCACCACAAAAGATATGTCGCGCGTTATCGGCGGATATTTGCTTACTGGAACATATTTTTGCCCGAGTTTCAGCTGTTTTTTTATTCGTGAATCTTCGGACCACAACAATCTTATGTCCGGCAGGTCCATGCTTATTATCGCAAGTCGCTCCAATCCAAACCCAAAAGCCCAGCCGTTGTATTCTTCTGGATTTACTCCTAAATTTTTCAACACTTCTCCGCTCACAACTCCCGCCCCCAAAACCTCTATCCAGCGGCTCGCCTCGCTGCGAAGCGGGTCGCTTATTTTTACCTCCATTTCTATGCTCGGGTCGGTATATGGAAATTGGTCTTTGTTGAACCGGTACTCTATTTCCTTTCCAAAAATGGTTTGCGCGATTTCCATAAGAACAGATTTTAATTCTTCTGCGCCAATCGGCTCTTTAGATTTGGGCGCAAGGTACCACCCGTCAACCTGGTGAAAAACATTCATATGATTGCGGTCGATTTCGTCTTTGCGGTAAACCTTGCCGTAACAAATAACGCCCATCGATTCTTTATTTTTAATTTTTTCTTGTATTTGCTCTTGTTCCAAATAGTAAAGCCACATTATGGTAGTGTGCGTGCGCAGAATATGATTCGAATCAATATAATATGTGTCGGAAGCGCTGCGTACCGGATGTTCAGGAGGGAAGTTGAACAAATCAAAGCTATGGTCTGCCCTTACTATTTCGGGAACCTTTATTTCTTCAAAATTTGAGAACCGTTCTATTTTTAAAATTTTTCCTATAAGCTCGCGCAGAGGGCTTCCTTCCGCGCGCGACAAATCCGGCATGTTCAAAAATCGCAACATTCTTTTGGCATCGGCATCTGTTCTCGCTTCCAACGAACGCTTTAGCTCGGCTTCTTCCGGAGAATTTATTTCGATGTATTTTCCGCTATCCATTGTTTAAATCCGGATGCCAATAAATTTTTTCTATTTTCCGAACAGGCGAACCATCCGGGTTTACTCCATAAGTAATGTGGTGTTTGCGCGGAAATCCCGTTCCTTTGGAATCGTTGCTTACTGCTTCGTCGTCGCTTACGCAAAATCCCATATGCGAGAGCATAACATTTTTTTCTCCCTGGAGCCCGTTCTTTGCAACCAAACTCTCCCATTTTATAACCGCGCCCGGCCTCGGTTCGCCTATTTCCACCCACCCGCTTTCTATTAAATCTTTTTCAGTTCCGTGTACAGCCGCATGCGGATGTTTTATAAGTTCCAACGCAAGTAAAATCCAACTTACATGCCCGCAGCAAGAAGTCCCTCCGTTTTCAAAAACATCTATTTCTTTGCCCGATTCGTCCGCGTATAAATTGCGGAAAAGATAATTGTCGCCCCTCGCTGAACTTTCAACAATCGCCAAAAGAGATTTCAGCTTTTTTATGCGAAATTTGTGAGTTGGCAGAGGATGCCCGCTTTCATTCATAAAAATATGTTACAATAAAACTATGGTAAAGAGAAACATTTTCCGCTATTTTGCGAAAAATTTGGTTATAGTTGTAAGCCTTGTCTTAATATGGCGCGGGCTTTGGTACATTTTAGATTATATCGACTTGAACTTCGTTGGTTCGCACATCTACACCGCCATCGGCGGAATAATATTAGGCCTTTTGCTCTTATACATTCCGGACCACGATTTGAAAGAAATAGAGAAGTTGTAAAAAGATAAAGCCCCCCGCGGTAGCGGGGCTTTTTTTTATTTGCCTAAATTCAAAATTTAACTTACAATATAATTCAACATCGCGGGGTAGACCTGCCTTCGCTAAAGCTACGGCATGGCGCAGGAAGCGGTATCTCGCAAAAATAATTATTACCGCGGGGTAGAGAAGCGGTATCTCGCAAGGCTCATAACCTTGAGACGCGGGTTCAATTCCCGCCCCCGCTACATATGAAAATTAAGAACCAGCTTTTACTGGTTTTTGATTTTTGCCACAAAAAAAGTTATATTGATTTAATAATTAGTGGGCCCGTGGTGTAGCCCGGTTAACACGTCCCCCTGTCACGGGGAAGATCGTGGGTTCAAATCCCATCGGGCCCGCCTTCGGTACGCCATAGCGTACCTTCGGCGTGGCAAAGCCCGCAGAAAAGAATGTCAGGGTAGCTCAGTCGGTAAGAGCGTGGCACTCATAACGCCAAGGTCGTGGGTTCGATTCCCACCCCTGACACTAGATGTATTCCAACTCTTTGAGAGCTTTTTCATACCGCGAAATCGCGGCTTCCGTGTACTCCAAAGAAAGCTTGTAATTCGCTTCGTGCGCTATGCGATTGCGCACTTTGTGAGCCTCCCACAAGTCATCGAGCGACTCTATATCCCCCCTTTCGACCTGCTTGAGTTTTGCTCCGAGATTTTCTCCGTCGTAGCCAGCAAGGCCCAAAATTTTATCAATCAGAGTGTCCGCCTCTATAAGAGCGAACTTTCTTTGGTTTTCGTCCGTTGACCGGCTTTTTTCAACAATCTTATTCCAGTACTCTATGTTTTCCGGCAACACCTTTGGAACGTAAATTTTCTCTTTTACCGGAGTTTTCATTGATTTTACAATCTCGCGGAACTTTACAATGCTCCAAACCGTAAAAAACGCGAAAATCACCGAGAGCGCGAAAGAAATCGGTTTTAATATATTGTTTGCGACAACCGAATAATCATAATAAAAAAGGCTGACAATAGTTTCTATCAGGTATATATAAAAATCAAAAATAGCATCCATAATATTACTTTACCAAATTTTCTATGTATTCGCCCGCTTCAAAAAGCCTGTCTTCGCAAAAAGACGGCGCCAAAAGCTGAGCGCCTATAGGCAAGTTTTTCCCGCCTTCCGGCACAAAGCCCACCGGCAAAGAAATACCCGCAATACCAACTAAATTTGCAGGAGCAGTATAAATATCCGCAAGATACATCGCAACAGGGTCTTTTGTTTTTTCGCCAAATTTAAAAGGCAGAGTGGGAGTTGCGGGAGTTAGCAAAACATCAACTTCTTTAAAAACATTTTCAAAATCCTTTGCAATCAAATTTCGCACTTTCTGCGCCCGCGAATAATAAGCGTCGTAATACCCGGACGACAAAACATAGGTTCCCAAAAGAATTCTTCGGCGCGTTTCCAAACCCAACCCAGCGCCCCTGCTTTTTTCATAAACCCCCAAAATATCGTCGGCCTTTTTTTGAACTCCGTAGCGTATTCCATCGAACCGCGCGAGATTGGACGATGCTTCGGCGGGCATGATTATGTAATAACAAGCCAAAGCGTATTTTGTGTGAGGTAAAGAAACATGCCGTATTTCATACTTTTTTTCGAGCCTTTTTACTAAGTTATTTATGGATTTTTTTATTCTTTCGTCGAGCCCGTCTTCGAAGTATTCTTTAGGAATTCCAATTCGTTTGACATTGTCCATAGTCCTTAGCCTGCCTGCCGGCAAGGCAGGTCCAGGGTCCATAGACGTCGAATCAAAATCATCTTTTCCTTTGATTGCGTCGAATAAAATTTTGCAGTCGCCAATATTTTTGGCTATTGGTCCAATATGGTCCAAAGATGATGCCATCGCTATAAGTCCGTTGCGCGATACCGCTCCGTATGTCGGCTTAAGCCCCACAACTCCGCAAAATGCCGCGGGCTGGCGCACAGAACCGCCGGTTTCGGAACCCAAACCCAGCACCGCCAAATCCGCCGCTACGGCGGCAACAGAACCGCCGGATGAACCGCCAGGAACGCGCGAGTGGTCCAGTGGATTGCGGGTTGCTCCGTACGCTGAATTTTCAGTTGAAGAACCCATTGCGAATTCGTCCATATTTGTTCTGCCCAAAATTATCGCGCCCGCTTTCTCAAGTTTTTTTACAGCAGTAGCGCTGTACGACGCGATATAATTTTCCAGAATTTTGGAAGAAGCCGAAGCAATTTTGCCTTCAATTAAAATATTATCTTTCACAGCCACTGGCACGCCCCATAAAACACCGGGGGTTTCGCCGGATGCAATTCGTTCGTCGATTTTTTGGGCTTGCGCAATCGCATCTTCTTCGAAAACTTCTAAATAAGCATTGAGAGATTTATTTTCCTTTTTGATTTTTTCCAAATACGCCGAAATTAGCTCTCTTGCGGAAGCCTTGCCCGTTTTTAATTTTTCGTGAAATTCAAGAACCGTCATTTTTTTAGCACAGCTTTAACTTTTAAATATGTTTTTTCTTTTTCCGGAAATGCGGAAATCAATTTTCCGAGCATTGTCTCATTGAACTCAATCGGATTTTTATCGGCCCTAAAAATATTACGCTCTCCCCCAACGTGAGTCATCTCCGAAACATTGGATACATCAACTTCTTTCAACATTTCTATGTAGCCTATAATTCTCTCCAAATCGCCTGCCAATTCCTCGGTCTTTTTTTCTCCAAATTCAACCCTTGCCAATTTTTTCAAATGCTCGATATCCTTTTTTGTAATTCTTGCTTCTGACATATCACTATTTTAGTCCAAAAATCAAAAAGCCTCAACTTGCGAGGCTTTGTTTATTTTACCTTTTTTCCTGCTGTTTTTGATAAAATTCTTTGGCGTTTTTGTCGCGGATTTTTATTTCCGCTACTCCGGCAAAACGGACGGTGCTTTCGCAATTCCAGCACGCGTAGTAGTGACCCGAAAGAAACAGCGTAGCGCCCTTGCAATTTTCCATTCCAGCGCTCAAGACCGCCATAACTTCGGCATGTATCGGCTTGCAAAGCTCGTACCCCTGACCGCTCGGCAGATTCATCCGCGCACATTCAGCAACCTTATCGCCATGGCAAAACACACCTTCTCCCGGCGAACACATGTTCCAACCCATTCCAACTATTTCGCCGTTTTTAACTATCACGGCCCCAGTATTCAGCTTCAAACAAGTTGAATTGTCTTTTGCAATCTGCTCTGCTTTATCAAAATAAATACTTTCCTGACCATCTTTCATTTCAACTCCAAAAACACAAACATCCTTAACCACTTAAGCATCGCCGTAAAACGCTATCAAACACCTCCTGTGGATAACTATTTTACCATCTTTAAAAACTCAGATTCTGTGATGATTTTTACTCCGAGTTTTTGGGCTTGCTGGTATTTTGAACCGGGATTTTCTCCGGCCACAACGTAGCTTGTTTTTGCGCTTACTGAACCAGAGGCGTCCCCGCCCAACGCGCGAACTTTGTCTTTAGCTTCATCGCGCGACATTGCCGTAAGCTCGCCAGTAAAGACAAAGGACTTGCCTTCGAGTGTGTAGCGTGTAGTGTGTAGCGTGTAGCTTTCCACTTTTACTCCAACATCTTTAAGCTTGCGCAAAAACTTTTTATTTTTTTCGTCAGAAAACCATTCAAAAATGCTTTCGGCAACCTTTGGGCCAATGTCGCGTATATTTTCGAGCTCTTCCAATGTTGCTAAAGCCAAGTTATCGAACTTTTTGAATTTTTTTGCCAAATCCAAAGCTGTCTCTTCGCCAACATGCAAAATTCCCAAGGCATAAATGAAACGCGGCAAAGAAATTTTTTTGGATTTATTAATTTCGCGCACCAGATTTTGAGATGATTTTTCTCCGAATCTTTCAAGTGGTTCGATATCCGACTCCTTGAGCTTAAAAATATCCGCGGCATCATAAATAAGTCCGTAATCCAAAAAAGCGTCCAAAATTTTCGGCCCCAAGCCCTCAATGTTAAAAGCTTTGCGCGATACAAAGTGGTACAACCCCTCTCGGTGCCGGGCAGGGCAGTTTTTGTTTACGCAAAAATGATTTACTTCTCCCTCTTTTTTTTGAACCTCTTTCCCGCACACTGGGCAGGATTTTGGCATGTGGAAATTTTTTTCCTTTCCGGTTCGGAGACTGGTTAAAACTTTTTTAATATCTGGTATTACGTCGCCGGCCCGGCCCACTACAACGCTATCTCCAATTTTTACTCCCAGCCTTTTTATTTCGTCTTCGTTGTGCAAAGTCGCCCGGCTTACTGTGACTCCGCCAATTTCAACCGGGCGCAAAACCGCAACTGGAGTTAGGGTTCCGGTGCGTCCAACCTGCACAATGATATCCTCCACAACGGTAGCCGTTTCTTTTGGAGCAAATTTGAAAGCAACCATTCCCCTGGGAGCCTTACCTACCACCCCCAAGTCGCGCGCGAGCTTGTTTGAATCAACGCTTATAACCAGCCCGTCAATATTGTATGGAAGTTTTTCGCGCAGCTTTGCTACTTTTTGGTGCTGCAAAAAAACATCTTTTGCGCTTGGGCAAATTTTTTCCAAATCTTTGGCTGTTTTAAAACCAAGTTCGCGCAAAACATCATGTTTTTCGTGATGGGTTAAGTAATCTTGCATTATATCGTAAGCAAAAAAATCAAGCTTGCGCGAAGCGGTTACTTTGGGATCCAACTGCCGTATAGAGCCAGCCCCCAGGTTTCGGGAATTGGCATAAATTTTTTCCCCCGCCTTTTTTTGTTCTTTATTGATTCGTTCAAAATTTTTTTTGGTTATTATAGCCTCTCCGCGCACCTCCACAACTCCTTTTTGAGATATAGATAACGGAACAGATTCCATTGTTTTTACATTTGCTGTTACATCTTCACCGGTAACTCCGTCCCCGCGAGTGGTAGCGTACTGCAAAATGCCGTTTTTATAAACAATACTCAAAGCAAGTCCGTCGAATTTCGGCTCAATAAAAAAAGTAAACTTTGCCGAGGCTATTCTTTTTTGAATTCTTTCGAGCCATTCCCCGAACTCTTTCTCCAAAAAAATGTCTTCCAAAGAAAGCATTGGATATTTGTGTTTTATTTTTTTGAATTTCGACAAAGCCTTTCCCCCAACCCTCTGCGTTGGAGAATCGGAAGTAACAAAATCCGGAAATTCATCTTCCAGCTTTTTTAACTCGTGCTTCAAAGAGTCTAGCGCGTCGTCCGAAATTTCAGCTTTGTCCAAAACATGGTAAAGGTAGCGATGGCGATTTATCTCCTTTTTCAGCTTTTCTATTCTTTTTTTAGCTTCCTCTTTGGTCATTAGAAATTAGATATTAGGAATTAGTAATTAACCCTCAACCCTCTTTGCAAAGTTTTGGCGGAACCGGCTTGGCATATGTTTTTGCCTAAAGAAGTTATGGTGGTTTCCAAACTTTTTACAACTTCTACCTCAGCGCAGGAACCATCGTTGAAGTTAACGGTAAACCGGCTTAGTCCGCTTGCCCCGCCAACAGTAAAAGATTCGCCGTCGCAAGAAATAGACGAAGTTGTTGAAGTAGCAAAAGAATTGTTTTGGGTGTCCCAAAAAATAGCGCATTCGACTCCGGAATCAGCGGCGTAAAAAGCCAGGAGCGACTCCCTTGCTGTGGATGAAAATCCTACTTGCCCAAAAAGCAAAGTAAAAATTCCCATGCCGAGCGTCAGAGTAAGGGAAGATACAAAAACCGCGAGGAGCAAAGTAATGCCTTTTTTATTTCTCATTTTCATCTTTGTACTGTTCTTTCACTTACGGTTGTCTGTAAGCTAAGTTCCGACCTTGATGCTCCACTGCCGGCAATTCCCCTGGCAACAATTGTAACTCTTGGGTGAAAATCGTCGTCAACGGGCGCGCCTATAACGTAAAAAGTAAGATACTCTATTCCTATGTCGCTCGAAGTAATTGCCTGAAAAGGCCCGCCATCTTGCGATTTTTGAATTCTACTGCCTATCGCCTGGTACGTGATTCTCTGCCCGGAAACATTTGTAAAATTTAAGCTTGGCCCGCCGGAAGCGCAATCTTTGTAAGACGGACTTGCGGGAATATCGCTAGAACTTGTTCCGCAATAATAAAAATTGCCTGTGCGTATATCCCTAGCCATCGCCTCCACGGCAAACCTTATGTTGTCTTGCGTGCTTTGGAATACCAAGGCTTTGCGTTGCGCGCTGGTAAGCGCCAAAAGAGAGCCGACGCCAATCAGCGCCGCAACAGCAAAAACCCCCATCGATATAATCATTTCTAAAAGAGTAAATCCTTTTTTTTGCATATTTTTACCAATCAAAAACCGACGTTTCTAAGTTGAACGCTTGGTCTCCGAATTTATCGCTCCACCCGACCGAGGCTCGCACCCTTATTTCATCTCCAGTTATGTTGGAAATTATAATTGTTCTTCTAAAAATCGTATTGGCTCCGGAAAAATAATTGTAAAGCTTCAGCGAATCGTCAAACTTAAAAAGGTCGCAAACCGAAGCGCAAGCCTGGACACTTAGATCCCTGGCGTCGATTCTGCAACCGTTCGCGGATAAGCAAGCATCCAAACCCTGTGTCCACGACTGCCCGACAATCCTGTTATTGTGGCGAAAAACTCGTACAAGCTCCAAACCCTCTTGGGCCAAGTTTGAAGCGATTATGTTATTTCTGGCAACGGACGCCGCGCGTATGCTCTGCGAAGAAATTCCCATCGGCCCCAAAATCGCCGATACCATTATGGCAATCGCTATTGTAGTCTCCAAAAGAGAAAAACCTTTACTCAATTGATATTTGGCCGGTAGACCATATGATGACATTTCTTTCTATTGAACCGTCGGAATTTCTTAATACGACTTTAATATCATTGTATAACGCCGGGATTCCCGAATCTACGCCCGTTAAAACTATTGTCGGAGTCGGCCTTATGTAAATAATATCCGCAGAAGACAAAGCACAGCTCCCCTGCGGAATGGATTGCGAATTTCCGCAAATCCGGTAAATTGAAACTCTTTTTTCAACAGCGGTCGTTTCAACCGCTTCGCTTAAAAAACTTTCAAAACGATTTGTTGCGTTCGGGTCGCCAAAAACTACGTACTGAAGAGGATTGCTCATGGACACGTTAACCCCATAAGAAGGGAAAATTCCTGAGCCAGGCTGGAATTCGCGCACCGCCAAAGCGTTAGACTGCGCCCTGCGGGCAGCCAAGGCAAGCTTGCCGGCTTCTTGCTCTATGCCGACTCTTTCGGAAAATTGCGGAAAACTTATCAAAGTTATCGTTGCGATAACCGCCATAACTCCAATCACAACGACAACTTCTATTAAAGTAAATCCTCTTGTTATTCGAACCGCCATAAAACCGTATCGCCGTTATTTATCGACACGTTTATAGGCTCTTGAGAGACCTTATTTCCGTTTATGTAAAGAGTCCAATTTTTTCCCCATCGGCCGTTTTCCCAGGAGTCTATGTTTTTGGGGTAAAAATCAGGAGCCGCTTCAAGTTTTATTATGGAGTTCGCGCTTGCCTGCTGGAGAACATCCCAAGCCGAAATTCCACCGCTCAATTTGCCGGTAAATTTTTTCTCGGGGCCGTTTCCGTAATCCAAAACAACCACAAAATCATTTTTGGGAAATCCAGCGCTTAAAGGCAGAAGTAAAGTCAAAATCAGCAGAATACATACAAAAAACAGCGTATACGCCCAAGTTTCTTTTTTAAAAATATAAGAATTCATAAATCATTAATAAAAAGTCTTTAAAATACCAAGAAACAAAAGCTCCAAAGGCCAGAAACGGTCCGAACGGCACCTCGCTTTTAATTGTAAATCGGCCGGATTTTTTAAGCAACAACAAAATACCCACAATCGCCCCGAACCAAAAAGAAAAAAGGACCATGAAAAGAGACAGCGGGTGGCCCAAAAATAAAGCCAAAAAAAAGGCCAAATCTGAATCGCCCCTGCCCATCCATTTTCCGCTCGAAACTCTCCATAAAAGATAAAAAAACGCAAAAATAACCGCCGCATGCAAGAAATCGTATAAATATTTCGATATTTCGATATTTCGATATATTAAATTTGCAATTGCAAATCCCGCGAATATATATAAAAAATGCTTGTCTATTATTTTGTGCCTGAAATCGTAAACCGCAACAAGCAAAAGAGCGCAAAATGCCGCAAAATAAAACCATTGAAAATTTAGAACCGCTGCCAAAAGCGCGGTTATAAGCTCTACTATCGGGTACTGCCAAGAAATTTTGCTGCCGCATCCGCCAGCTGGCGGACTGCACCTCCCTCGCTGGATAATGAAACTTAAAATTGGAATCAATTCAAACCAAGAAAGATTTTTACCGCACGAAAAACACCGGGAACGGCCAACCATGGCCGTCTCCCCGGTGTTTTTCTTGAATAAAACAACATTAAGAAAACTTCCGATTACCGCTCCAAAAATTGCGGCTGCAAAAAACAATTTAGTTGTTTACGTCGTAGCAGTATCTGCTCGCTTCGTTTCCGCAACCGTCCGCATCCGGTGAATCAACAGTAGAACCGATGCAACCGGTAGGAACCACGTCCAAGTCGCCAGTCAAAGCAACATGGTTTGCGTCCTCCAAAGAAGCTCCCAAGTGGTACCTGGTGGTGCTGCACTTAAAATAAGCGTACGCTCCTCCCAACGGATCCGCCGGAACAACAGGAATATATGTAGGGGTAAGAGAAGAAGCTGCCGCTGGGTAATCTCTTACGGCATCAAAATAAAGTTCCAAAGCCAATCTTATCTGCCCAATATCAGCCACGCGCCTTGCATCGCGGGATTTTTGCCTAGCGCTGTTTAGAGACGCCAAAACTACAGATGACAAAATACCGATTATGGCGATAACCACAAGCAATTCTATTAATGTAAAACCTTTTTTATTTTTCAT
>JBBTXM010000030.1:2922-24193 GCA_038062255.1 Patescibacteria group bacterium | reverse complement strand
TCGTGCTTGGCTTTTTCCGCGGCCTCCTTCAAACGCTGAAGCGCCAAAATATCTTTGGTGACATCTATGCCGGATTCTTTTTTAAATTCAGACGCAATGTGGTTTATTATTCGCTGGTCGATGTCGTCCCCTCCCAAGTGGGTATCGCCGTCTGTTGAGCGCACTTCTATGGTATCCTCGCTGATTTCAAGCACGGATACATCAAAAGTTCCCCCTCCAAAATCGTATACCACCACTTGTTCGTTTTTCTTTTTGTTTAGTCCGTAAGCCAAAGCCGCGGCAGTGGGTTCGTTTAAAATTCTGCGCACCTTAAAACCCGCTATCTCCCCCGCCGCTTTTGTTGCTTGTCGCTGAGAGTCGTCAAAATAAGCCGGCACCGTAATTATGGCTTCTTCAATTTTTTCCCCAAGCCTCGCTTCGGCATCCGCCTTGAGTTTTGAAAGTATCATTGCCGACACTTCTTCAGGCCTGTACCATTTTTCGTTTATTTTGACATCCACCCCGCCGTTTGCGGATTCCTTGATTTCATACGGCAAAAGGGTTTTATCTTTCTGCACTTCGGCATCGGAAAACTTCCTTCCAATCAGCCTTTTTACCGAAAAAATCGTGTTTTTCGGATTTGTAACCGCCTGGCGCTTTGCCAAAACTCCGATAAGCCGTTCTCCGGATTTTGAAAACGCAACCATTGAAGGCGTTGTGCGCGCGCCCTCAGATGATTCCAATATTTTCGGGCTTCCGCCTTCCACCACCGCCATTGCGGAGTTTGAAGTGCCCAAATCGATTCCTAATATTTTTGACATAAATTTTTTATTTTAAATTTTTAACTTTATAAACTCCGATTTTTACTTTCGCGGGCCGCAAAACTCTGTTCCATAGCTTGTAGCCCTTCTGCAGTTCTTCAATTATAACTCCGTCTTCGGCTTCCGTTTCAACATTTTCTTCCAAAATCGCTTCGTTCTCTTCGGGATTGAATTTTAATCCTTTCGCTGATTCGATCTCGCTAAGCCCGTTTCTTTTTAAAATTTCCGCAAATTGGCCCTTTATTTGCCTGACACCCTCGCTTTCGGCGTGCCGTAGCGCCATATCTATGGAATCGCCAACCGCGAGAAAATCACTTAAAATATTTTTATTTGCGAATTTGGCGAATTCCTCCATTCTTTTTTCCTCATCCTTGCGGGCGTTTATAAAGTCTGCTTTTGCTCTTTGCCATCCGGCCAAGTATTCTTCTTTTATTTTTTGGCAGGATCTCAATTCTTCTTTTATTTTTTTAATGCGGTCTTTAAAATCGCTTTCGTCTCCCTCTATAATTTCGATGTCGTTTTCATCTTTCATATCGATTGGGTCAAATATTTTATAAATGCCGACGCTTTTTCGTAATCCATTCTTCTAGGCCCCGCGGAAAAAACAATATGGTTGGGGCCGAATCTAGAAGAAACAACGCTGAAGCTCCCGATGTTTATTCCGTCGAAATTTTCTATATTTTCTTCTATATTATCGGTAAACTCCGCAAACTCTACCAAAAAATCATGTTCCTTGAATTCCGGTTCGCGCACAACTTCCGCAAAACCCCTTTTGAATATCCTGCCATTCGCCAAAATACCCGAAAAAAGCCGCAGCCTCTGGGCCATAAACGACGCAAGCTCGTCGAACATGCTTTCCCCAAAAAAGTCTGAAAATATTTTGTCGAAATCCGCCTTAACATTTTCCGGAATACTCCGCTCTTCCATTAGGTTGTCTACAAAATATTTATATCCTTTTTCCGTTGGCGCCCGCCCCGCGGAAGTGTGCGGTTGGTGCAAAAATCCCTCGCCATCGAGCTCCAGCATTATGTTGCGTATGCTTGCGGGACTCAAATCGAGGCTCTTCCTCTCGCGAACACGGAACGATGATACCGGGCAAGCCGTGCGCACATAATCGCGGACTATAAAGTCCAAAATAGACTCCTTGCGTTCGTCTAATCTCATAATACCCATTATATAAATTAGCACTCCCATGTCAAGAGTGCTAATTTTATCTCTTCGCCCATTGGGGGGCTTTGCGGGCTTTTTTGAGGCCGAATTTTCTGCGCTCTTTCTCCCTGGGGTCGCGCTTCAAAAAGCCTTCCATTTTGAGGGATTTTCTCCACTCTGGTTCAATTTTCAAAAACGCGCGCGAAATGCCATGCCGGAGCGCCTCCGATTGCGAGTGCGTTCCCCCTCCGCTTACCTTTGCCGAAATCCTGTATTTGCCCTCTACCTTAAGAGTCGCCAGAGCATCGCCGGCGATTTTTCTCTGTTCGGGAGTTTTAAAATATTCGTCGGCCGGTTTTTCATTTACAAAAATCCCGGACTCTCCTGCGGACGCACTAAAAATCCTAACCCTAGCGACGGAAGTTTTTCTGCGCCCCACAGCTTCAAAATATTTGCCGGGTTTACTCTTTGTCGCCATGGAATAATACTAAATTTTTAAGCATTCTTTTTTTTAATCTAGTGTTTTTGATCATTCCCCAAACCGCAAGTTTCAAAAGCTCTCGTTTGTCTTTTTGCGCTATCAAAAAGGCGCTTGTTTCCTTGAGCCCTCCCGGATAGCCGGAATATCTTACGAAAAAAGTTTTCTTGAGCTTGTTTTCGGACAAATCCATTTCATCCACATTCTTTACGAAAACTTTGGGAAACTCAACCTTATTCGGCAAAAAATCGGCATCGGTTTTTCCACGAAGAGAGACTGCGATTTTGCTCGCTACTCTGCCCAACTTCCCGTTTTTAGCGTCTATTATTATTTCTTTTTTCATATAAATTCTATATAAGCCATTTTTGCCGCATCGGTGAGCCGAGGGCTTAATTTTATAATCCGCGTATAGCCTCCGTTGCGCTTTTCATATTTTGGAGCGATATTTTTTAAAATCTTCTCCGCGCTTGCTTTCGGCAAAAATTTGCCCAGAAGCCTGAACCCAGCGCCTTCCTTTACGCCCTTTTTAGCATATGTAACCAATCTTTCAATATGCGGGCGGAGCGATTTGGCTTTTGGAAGAGTGGTTTTGATTTTGCCTTTGTCTATCAAAGCAACCGCAAGGCTTTTAATCAAAGCTTTGCGCTGGTTCCTTACCCTTCCAAATTTTCGGCCTTTTTTCTGATGCTTCATAATTATTCTCTCAACGATAATCCAACTGATTTAAGAGCCTTTTTGACTTCCGTTACAGCCTTAGCTCCTATTCCTTCTATGCTTAAAATCTCATCCGCAGATTTTTGTGCCAATTCTTCCGAAGATTTTATTCCGGCTTCCATTAAAGCGTTTTTTGTGCGCTGTGAAAGTTTCAGGCTTTCTACTCCTCCTGGTTCGCCCCCGTTTTCAACTTTTGAAAAAGTTTTTTCTTTTCCGAAGTCTTCGGAATCCTCGTCGAACATTTCGATTTTTTCAATCTGTTTTTTCATTATCGAAAGCGCCGATTTAAAAGCGTCGCGAGGAGTTATGGAACCGTCTGTCTCTATGGTTATCCTCAAAAGATTGTAGTCGGTTCGGTCTCCAACGCGCATGTTTTCAACTTCGTAATTCGCGCGCCTTATTGGAGTAAAAATAGCGTCGAGCATCAGCGTGCCTATGGCAACTTTGTCTTTCGCGAGTTCCTCGGAAGGAACAAATCCTATCCCCTTTTCCACGGTCAGCTCCATGGAAATTTTTGTATTTTTGTCGGTAACCGACATTATGTGGTGGTCCTCATTCAACACTTCAAGCTGCGAAGGGCATTTGATGTCTTTTCCAGTCGCGTCCTTTACCCCCTTCATTTCCAGAGTGGCAACTTCCGGGCCTTCGCCATGGAGTTTGAATCGGAGCTGTTTCAGATTTAAAAGGATTTTTATCACGTCTTCTTTCACTCCAGACAATGTGGCAAATTCATGGCTTACTCCCTGGATTTTAACGGAAGTAACCGCTGCCCCCGGAAGCGATGAAAGCAAAATTCTTCGAATGCTATTGCCCAGGGTATTTCCATAACCAGGGTATAGGCCGGATATTTCATAAACGCCCTTTGTTTTTTCTTCGGAAACCGCTTTTGTTGATAAAGGCAAAACTATTTCGTAATCCATAAATTTTAATTACCTCGAATAATACTCGACTATGGGGTTAATATTAAATGTGGAAAATAAATTGTCGCTCCCGCCGGGGATAGACACGATTTTTCCCGACTTTTTTTCTCTGTCCAAAGCGACCCACGCCGGCGCTTCGTGTTTCTTTATTTTAACATCCAAATCCTTAAAAACTCCTTTTTGCGAGCTTTGGGTTCGCAAACTGACTTCATCGCCAATTTTTATTCGGTATGAAGGAATGTTCACCTTCTTTCCATTTACAAAAATATGGCCGTGGCCCACAATCTGCCTAGCCGAAGCTCGGGTTGAGGCAAAACCGATTCTGTAAACAACGTTATCCAGCCTCGATTCCAAAAAATAAAATATCGCGTCTACCGTGTTCATTGCCTTTTGTTTTATTGCCGAACGGATATAATTTGAAAACTGCCTTTCTCGGAGCCCGTAGCTGAACTTAAGGCGCTGCTTTTCTTTGAGCTGCAAACCGAATTCAGAAGAAGTTCTGCGCCTGCCGCCGGCTCTTCCATGGATACCCGGAGGATACGGCTTTCTTTTAAAAGCGCATTTTTCTCTTCCGCAAACGCTCATTCCGAGCCTTCTGCATGTTTTACAAGTCATTTTTGCCATAAAATTTTATACCCTTCTGGGCTTTGGCGCCCTCGGGCCGTTATGCGGAACCGGGGTGACGTCCCTAATAAACCCCACGTCGAATCCCTGGCCTATAAACGACCTTATGGCCGCCTCCCTGCCGGCGCCAACGCCTTTTACGAAAATATTGAATTTTTGAATGCCGATGACTTTAGATTTTTCTCCCAAAAATTCAGCCACCTTGGTAGCCGCGTACGGAGTACCCTTTTTGGCGCCCCTAAAACCCAACGCTCCGGAACTGCAAGCCATTATCACATTGCCCTTAGTATCGGAAATTGTGACTATCGTGTTGTTGTAAGTCGATTGTATGTGAACCTCGCCTTCTTGGATCTTTTTTTTGGGCGAGCCTGTCTTAATAGCCGAAGCGATTCCTTCTTCGGTGGTTAAGTCTGTTTTTTGGATTATTCGTTTCTTACCCATTGTAATTTAGAAATTAGTAATTATATATTAGAAATTCGTAATCTTATTTCTTCTCAAGCTTTCTCTTTCCCGACGTCATTGTTTTCCTGACATTGCCCCTTCGAGTCCTTGAGTTGGTTTTAGTCCGCTGCCCACGGGTTGGCAAATTTCTCTTATGCCTGTTTCCCCGGTACGTGCCGGCATCGATAAGCCTTTTTACGTTAAGCATTATTTCGCGCCTAAGCTCGCCTTCAACTTTATAATTCTTTTCAATTATTTCGCGCAGTTTGTTTACTTCCTGCGACGTCAAATCTTTGGCGCGCTTTTCCGGATCAACCTTCGCCTCTTTCAAAATTTTGAGAGCCGAAGGCAAACCGATTCCATAAAGATATGAGAGCGAGAAAGGGATTTTTTTATTGTCTGGAATATTTACTCCTGCTATTCGCATTTTTTTTAAATATTTAAATTTATCCCTGCCTCTGCTTATGCCTGGGGTTTTTGCAAATTACAACTAAACGGCCGGATCTGCGAATGATCTTGCAAGTATTGCACCTTTTTTTTACAGAAGCTCGTACTCTCATAAATTTACAACCTTTTAATTATTCTGCCTTTTTTGAGGTCGTGGGGGCTAAACTCCATCACAACCTTGTCGCCAACAAGGACTTTTATATAGTGCATTCTCATTTTCCCCGAAAGATGGCCCAACGCTTCAGAGCCGTCCGGGAACAAAACACGGAAAGTGGCGCTTGGCAGCGCCTCTGTAACCTGCCCCTCTTTTTGAATGCTATCCTTTGGCGATGAAGGCATCAATTAACTTAAATTTAAGAATAAAGCCATTCTAGCGTAGTCACAAAATAATGTCAACTTTTCCTCCATTCCTTTGAAGATATGCGGGCTTGGCGTAAAATTTCCGAAAGAAGATGCGAAGATATATCGCCGCTATGGGGATTAGGAATATGTAGTTTTAAATCACCTTTTATCATAAACAAATGACGGCCGCCGGAATACGGACCGCTGAACCCAAAATTTTTTAAATGCTGAACGAGTTTTCGCCAAGAAATATTTTTAGGCATGGCTAAGTTCTCTCTTTCCGATTTTAATACTAAAACCGGGAATTTTTCCGCCATCCCTAACTTTAAGTAAAATCCAATCTTCCAAAACTTCTTTTAGTTCAGCACGGCAATCTTCTAAATTTTTAGCATTCGCCCAAACACCTTTTATGGTTGGAATTTCGCCAAAATAAGATTGATTTTTTAAAATCTTATATCGCGCTTTGCGCAATTTATCTTCTATAAAATCGCTTATCATGTTTAAATATTAGCATAACCAATACAAGCAACGCAAACACAAAAATCATCAACTAAAATAGTTTTAAAAAGTCCCGCAAAAATCGCGGGACCTAATACTAACTTGCGGAGACCGGAAAAACAAACGAACCAAGGCCAATCCACCGGTCGCCAGGCCTGCCGCAACAGGTGATGACCCATCGACCGCCATCACGGCGGTAGGCGCCGAGCACGCGCGGGTTGCCATAGCTGTAATGCTTCATACCTCGGTTGCGGAGATTTTCTGTGGTGCGTTCGCTGTCGTCCTCGATTTCTTTTCCAGGCATCAGGGCAACTTTGTATATGCGTCCCGCCACCAAGAGATGGTTCTTGTCGTAGCTGTCCTTTCTTGTGGAAAGGAAGCACGATTTAGCGTAGTCGCTTACGCGGTGGCCGGCGAATTCGAGCCGTTCGATATCGGCTGCACCGGCAAGAGAGAGGCCGGCAAAAGTAAGGATGACGTGGCCGTGCTCATTGCGTTCGAATTTAACCACAATACCTCCTTTAAGAAAACCAGGATCCTGAAATATTTTAGCGTGAAGTGATTTTTATGTCAATCCCGTCTGGGCTTTTGGGGAATGACCGCAGCCAAAACGGCCTAAAGGACACTTTTGCGCGCTCAAGAGACGGGAAAGCGGTCAAAATGGATGCCGACCTATTTATTTTGTTTTTGAAAATCTCATCCAAAATTAAGTCTTTATCCGCTTCCGCCTCAAGTTGGGCGGTACCCTTGATTTTAACTTTAAATTTATCCGCTCCGCTTTTGAAATCCATAAGTTCAAAAGAAAGGTCTTCAATATTTTTTATTGCTACATGGTATGAGTTGTCATAAAAATTACTTTTGCGCGCCAAGTGCTTTTCCAAAGATTTTCGGTTTACCATAGCGCCCGTGGCGGCTCCTGAAATTTCAAATGAAAACTTTTCCGAAGGGCTCCCGGCTTTCGGTTCGGCGCTCTCTCCCGAAACCAAATAGCGTATGGATTGCGCGAGCAAAAATGATTCCGGAGGAAGTTTTCGAACCAAATCTTCTTTTGTTTCCAACGATGCCGAATTTAATATTTTGGCTCTTGCGTTTTTAATGTCGCCCTCGCTTACTACAAGGCTTGTTCCAGAAAATCCTCCTGTAATTTTGGTTTTGGATTTCCCGTAAATCGTTTTAAATTTTGGTGAATTCTGCTCCTTGAGCCCCGGAAGCATAAAATCAACAAGATTTTCTTCGTTGTATTCCGGCCCCGCCTTGTCGGCCGCAATCTCAACATCTAAAGAACCGAGTTTTGGAACGATTATTTGTTTTTCTATCCTGTAAATTTTTCCGGATGGTGATTGGAATCTAGTGTTAGAGACAAGAACTTGGGGTTCGCCGCTATCGTTTTTTACAGTTATAGTCCCGCGGGCTTTTGATGCAACATTCCGCTTTTCTGTGGACTGGAATTCGCCATTTTTCTTGCTTGAGAGGGAAATTTCGGAAAACAAAAGCTCTCCGCTTTTAGGATTTTTGGAAAGCTCAAGCACTTCATCAATAGGCAATGAAACTGATTTGGGAGTCAGTTCCAATTTCATCTTTGCAAACATAAAACTCACAGCAATATAAACCACTAAGATAGCCAAAACTACCAAAAGCGCCTTCCAACCTTTAAATTT
This sequence comes from Patescibacteria group bacterium, assembly GCA_038062255.1. GTDB lineage: Bacteria > Patescibacteriota > Minisyncoccia > UBA11713 > 2-01-FULL-45-33 > JBBTXM01. Next base: position 16,122 of record JBBTXM010000030.1, on the reverse strand, counting down.
CTTTGGGAACTTCGGTAAATTCGGCAAATGCAAAGGTTTTTCATTTTGTTTTTTGGGTTTTTCTATATCGAACTGCCTTTTTGGCGACAAAACTCTGTTTCTTGACGGAGGAATAATATCGGATACTTTTCTTTGTGAATTAAAACTATTCATACGACAAAATTAGAGCTGTAAGAACAGCGTCTTTCCCACCGGAAAGCGCGCCAAGGTTTATAAACTTTTCTTTGAAGGTATGCGGAGTTAAAGCCTGGACGTTCATATTTGAATTATATAAATTTTTTAGGTTTTCTTTAATAGCGTTTTTTAAAATATCAAAATCCGCCCCAGCCCCGGAAACAAACAATTCTCCCCTATTTTTTACTGAACCGAGAACCGCTGGCTCCAGCAATTCAGATAAGCTTTCATTTATAATCTTATTTACCGCTCTTTCGCGGGTGTAATCAAGCGTGCCCCGCGCAAGCCTCCGCAGCATGCTCTCGGCATCGGAAAAGCCAACTTTAAAAGATGAGGCCATTTTTCTCTCAAGCGCGCGAATTCCAAATGGCAACGCTTGCGATTCCAAAAAACTAACCTCCGCCCCGATATCCAAAACAGCCGGCGTCTTCTGCGGGTAATGCATGGAAGCCAATTTGCCAAGAGTCTCCCTGTCGGACGCGAAGCGGAGAACACTTACGGGGAAAAACTCGTCTTTTAATTCTTCTATCCTGGTTTTTAAGTGCCTGTTTACAGAAAATATCTTGGCGTCGATTTTCAAAGTTTCTCCTTTGTACCCATACGGGTCGCTGACCTCATAACCGTCTATCGTGGAAGATAAAATGTCGCAGGAAACTGCTTCGAAGTTTTTTGGCAAACCGGCCATGGCAGACAAAAGAATATTATTTACTTCATCCGCGGACACCTCGGCATGCGGATTTTTACGCTTTTCTTCTCCACCCAAGCGCTGTTCGGCAAAAAATGGATAAGAAAATCCGACTCTGACAGCGGAAATATTTTTTTCAAACTTATGCGCGTCGTTAAACGCTTTTGAAATAGCGTTCAGCAATAACTTAGATTTATTCGGCAAAGACGCGTCGTAATGGTACCGAAATACTTTATTTACATCAGCTCTTCCCCCGCTTTCAATGCCCGCGACGGCAACCGACACAGACGCAGTGCCAATATCAACAGCTAAAATCTTATTCATAAATATATTATAACACAAAATTCAATCCCCGCGCCACATATTGGCGCGGGGCACAAAACAGAGAGCAGCTAAAACCGTAAAAGCGTTCTATCAAAGATTCCCAAAGCTCTTTTTAGATCTTCCGGAGCAATATTAAGAGGAGGCATAAAACGGATAGATTTATCGCCGGCTCCCAAAAGCCGGAGCCCCTTTCCTTCGATGGTTACCGCCTCTTCAGAGCGCTGGATAACCAGGTCGCGAATTTCGGCCGACACAAACTCCAAAGCCCACATTGCGCCTCTGCCCCTTGGTTTTTTTGCCATAATATTTGGATGGCGGGAATAAATCTCTAAAAGATTTTCAGATAAAATATTTTCTAATATTCCGACAAAACCCAAGCTCAACATCTTTTCAATTTGAAAAAACGCCTCAATAGCCGAGGACATAACCATGGGTCCTCCGCCGAAAGTATTTGAATGCTGGCCTTTTTTTTCAAAATCCAAATCTCCCCTAAAAATCGTAGCCCCGATCGGCAATCCACCGCCAAGCGCTTTCCCCATAGTCAAAATGTCAGGCGTTATGCCGAATGCCAAATGATCGCATCCGAACATTGATCCGTCCCTGCCCATTCCGCACTGGATGGCATCCACTATGCAGATTACTCCAGCTGCCTGGGCTTTTTCTATAATTCTCGAAACAGCATAAGCGCTTGCTGGAATAATCCCGCCTTCCCCCTGGCATGATAATTCGATAAGCAAGCTGTCAACATGCTCAAGCATGAAATTTTCAAATCTCTTAAGAGTTTGTTCAAAGCTTATTTCTCTCGGATAAGGCAAATACAAAGAATTTACTTGGTCGCAATGGTCCCAAAACGGATCCCGCTGGACTTCCGGTTTGGACGATGTAGCAGCCAAAACGCCTTTTGTGCGCCCCGCGAAACCGTTGAAGAAATAAATATTTGTTTTTCTATAGGCCTCGCCTTTGCGCAATCGGTACGCCCGGCAAAGCTTTCTGGCAGCCTCGTTGGCTTCGGCTCCGGAGTTGCTAAAAAAAACTTTAGCGGGCTTTGGCACGGGGCTTTTTTCACAAAGTATCTCTGCGAAATCCGTAGCTTTGGCATTCGGCGCGCTATGATGCTCCGAAAACATGTTGCCGGTCACAGACTGTTCGATAATCCTTGTGCGGATCCCGGAATTATTTCTGCCTAAGTTATTTACCGAAGCATCGCAGTGCAAGTCAAAAAACTGGTTGCCGTCTACATCCGTCACAATTGCCCCTTCTCCGCTTTTTACCACCACTCTAGAATTCTGCGTAGTGGTTGCGTAATATTTTTTTGCTTTTTCCAGCACAGCAAGCGCTTTCGGCCCCGGAAATTCCTTCACATTGCCCCCGCTTAAACTCAATCTTTTTGGATAATAGCATATTGTTCTTTTTTGTACGAATCAAAACACAGCATCGATTGATGGTGTGTTTTTCATTCAACTACTGCGCGGATGCGGCGGGTGGAGGAGCCGATGGATTCGCATTTTTGGATTTTAAAATGGCCGATTTCACCTGTGTTTTTTACATGCGGGCCCCCGCAAAATTCCCGACTGAAAGGAGGCTCTGAGCTTGTCGAAGAGTTTGGTCCAATCGTGTAAACCCTTACACGATTGGGATACTTTTCTTTAAAGAAAAACAGCGCGCCTGTTTTTTTAGCTTCCTCGATAGGAATTTCTTCAAAATTAACAGGAAGATTTTTTGATATCGCCTCATTGACCAACCTCTCGACTTCGCGCAATTCATCTTCAGTCGGCTTGCGGACAAAAGAAAAATCAAAGCGAGTCCGCTCCGCGGTGATATCGCTGCCGGCCTGCTTGACTTCATCGCCCAAAACCCTCCTTAGAGCCGCCTGCAATAAGTGGGTTGCGGTATGAAGCCTTGTTACAATTTTTAGTTCTTCTTCATTTTTTGCCTTTAACTCTCCGGTATTGAGCAAAAGCCCATGCCCGCCAAACTTTTTTTCCGCCCCGGCTCTCGAAATTTCTTGGTGTTTTTTAAATTCCATGTCAAAATCTTCTCTCGAAAGGCCTTTAGCCATCTCTCCGCCGAGTTCTTTTACTACTTCATAGGGTAGTCCATAAGTTTCAAAAAGTTTAAAAGCCGTAACAGAGTCAATAAACTGCAATTTATTTAGTTCACGGAGCCCTAATTCAAGAGTTTTTTGGAATTTTTCATTTTCTTTTTGAAATTCAGAAAGTATTATGTTTTCTTTAAGCTCCGGATACAAATGACCGTACATTTCAACAACTTTAGACAGCAGATTTTCCAAATTTTTCCCGTGAACAACTATTCTGCGCATCAGCCGGCGCAAAATATACCCCGCTTCTTTGTTGCTGGGCCTTACTCCATCGGCGATCAAAAAAGAAATTGCTCTTGCGTGGTCGGCTAAAATCCTTTGAGTTCCAATCGGAAATTCTCCGGCAGTTTCCGTAAGCGGAGAAAGCAAATCTGTTTCGAAAATATTTTTTTTATTCTGAACAACCATCGCAAGCCGCTCCAAACCCATTCCTGTATCTACGCCGGGAGTTTTTAGTTTTTCCAATGAGCCGTCTGGCTTGCAATAATATTCGTTAAAAACCAAATTCCAAATCTCGACACCGTCCACATATATTTCCACAGTCGGTCCGCAAGGGCCTTCAGAACCGGTAGGACCCCAGAAATTATCCTGGCGACCATGAGCAATTATTTTAGATTCTTCAAAATATTTTTTTAATTCATTGTGAGAAATTTTGTCTGACTCAATTTGATTATCTCCCTCAAAAAAAGTCGCAGAAAGCCTATCATGGTTAATTTTCATCTCCTCTTCCAAAAATTTTAAAGCATGTTCAATCGCTTCTTTTTTGAAATACCCGCCGAAGCTGAAATTCCCTAGCATTTCAAAAAAAGTGAGGTGCGAGTCATCTCCCACCTCGTCGATATCCGAAGTTCTAAAACATTTCTGGACCGAAACAACATTTTTCGCCAGAGACAAAGAAGGTTCGATATAATATTTCTTAAATTGCTGCATGCCCGCAGTGGTAAGCAATACCGAAGGGTCGTCTGGAATAAGCGAACTCGACGGCATAATCATGTGCCCGCGGTTCTCAAAAAATTCAAGAAATTTTTGGCGTATTTCCGCTGAAGTCATGTACATATTGAAGCAAAAAAAAAGCTCCGCGGCAATTCGCGGAACTTTATAGCATTTAATTGTTACTTGACTTGCGTAAACTGGGCAAGCAGGTGTTTATTTTTGGGCCGGCGCAACCTGCTAAGCGCCCTTCCTTCGATTTGGCGTATTCTCTCACGCGTTAAACACATTTTCACGCCAATCTCTTCAAGAGTATGTTCGCGCTCGCCGTTTAAACCAAACCGCAGATTTAGAACCAAATTTTCTCGTTCGGTCAAAACATTGTTGAACATTTTGTTAATTGTCTCGCCGACATCTTGCGATAGAATGTTTTCTTCCGGAGTTGGACCAGGATCTTTCACAGAATCTCCAACAGAACTTGGCGACCCTTCATTTTGCTTCCAAGTTTTCTGTTCAAAAGAAACAACGCTGCGAGCGCTACCCATGATGTGATTAATCTTTTCGGGGGTCAGATCAAGCTCTGGAAGTTCCAAGGCGATCTCTTCACACGCAGGTTCTCTGCCAAGTTTTCCAAAAAGCTTTTGGAATACGGCATTGATTTTTCTATATTCTTCAAGCAAATGCACAGGCACGCGGATAATATTGAAATTATTATCCAGAGTCCTTCTGATAGTTTGCGCAATCGACCAATTCGCAAAAGTCGAAAAACGAAAGCCTTTTTGCGGAAGAAACCGCCTAATCGCTTGGAGTAAACCCAAATTTCCCTCCTGTATTGCGTCTAGTTTCTCAATATTCGCGTTTTGGCATTTGCTAAAATACTTTTTTGCGACCACGATCACCCATCTTAAATTTGCGCTCACAAATTCTCCTTCAACGCTCAAAACATTATCAAACATCCACCGCAAGCGGAAAGGAACAACCGGAACGGACTCGAGTTCATCGAATATCCTTGCGTGCCAATATTTTCGAAGTTTCTCATTTTTGAATTCCCTAACAATGTTGGAAAATATCGGATAAGGCATGGTTTTGAAATATCTTCGTATTTTCTGCTCGTGAATTGGCTTTCTTGCGGATGCCCTCCGTTCCAAAAACTGCCACAGCCTTACCTCCTCTCCCAGATCTTGAAGCCGAATTTGTGAAATAACACAGCCTTCATCAGAAGAAGAATTAAAACGCTCCACAACATTTTTAACAGAAGGCCAGTACCCGTACACGGTTATAAATATAGCAATAAATTCCCACGGAGTTTCCGTGCTTTCAACCTTATCAAGCCGATGATTTTCGCTTGGCAAGACTGATGGAACGCCTTCTTCTATCAATTTAAGAAAACGTTCGTATCCCTCTCCTTCTGGAAGAAAAAATTCCGCTATCGCCTTCAAAAGAGCAGAGCGCGCTACGCAAAGCCTTCTACCTGCGTCTTCTTCTTCCTTATCCTTGCGGGAAAAAAGCGGAATTCTGCCTATATCATTCAAGTATTTGCGAATGTCGGGAGTCACAATAAACTTTGTCTGCGGCATTTCTTTACTCCTAAATTTTTGAAGAATTCTGCAAATACCCTACAACGTTTAAGGGTAAAAAGCAAACAAGAATTTTGCCTTACGAAATTATCCCCCCGCCGAACACTTCTCCGCTATTTGAGTAAAAAACAATAGATTGACCCGGCGATACCGCCCTTTGGGGAACCTCAAATTTTAGTCCATAGTCTTTGGTCGATAGCCCGTAGACAATTGCCTTTTGCAGAGGTTGCCTATAGCGAATGCGCGCAAGGCACGCAAGCGGAAAATCCGGTTTTCGCGCAATCCAATTCGAGCGCTCAAAAAACAATTCTTTTTTATGCAGGGCTTCGCTTTTTCCTTCGGCAACAACAATCGTATTTGTAGAAATATTTTTTTCAGAAATATAAACCGGATTTGCCATACCACCCAATTCTAAACCGCGCCTTTGACCAATAGTAAAAAGGTGCGCGCCTCTGTGTTCGCCGATTTTGACTCCTTCCGAATTTAAAATCTCTCCGATTTTTTGCGGAAGCTTTTCCGAAAGAAAATCCAAAAAATCCACTTTGCCCACAAAACAAAGGCCCTGCGAATCCTTTTTCTCCGATGTAGGCAATTTGAATTTATTTGCCAATTCCCGAACTTCGGATTTTAAGTAATCGCCTATCGGAAATAAGCAGTATTTCAACCGGTCTTGAGTAAGGGTCCAAAGAAAATAGCTTTGGTCTTTGCCAGTATCGCGCGCTGAAAATAAAGAGATAAAATTAGCTCGAACATAATGCCCGGTTGCAATAAAATCCGCTCCGTTTTTCAAAGCTTTTTTGAGAAATACTCCGAATTTTATCTGCTTATTGCACATAACATCGGGATTTGGAGTCCGCCCCGCTGAATACTCGCCTATCATATATTCGTAGACTTCTTTTTTATATTCATCCCTAAAATCCCAAGTCAAAAAAGGAATATCCAAAACCGCCGCGACTTTCATCGCGTCTCTCCTATCCGCGCTGTTTTCACAGCCTCCGCCAATTGGCGGACCAGCACAGACCATATGGACTCCAGTTACATTGTATCCTTCGTTTTTCAACAGCGCTGCCGCAACCGAGCTATCCACACCCCCGGACATTGCCACAAAGACTTTTTTGCCATTATTTGACATAATGGAAATATTATTCAGAACCTTTAACCGCTTCCACATAACTGCAGTAGTCGCAATCCGAACCAGGCATAGGAATTTCGCCTCCGTTTAAGCATTCGTGGATATTCGAAATAGTTTTATCCACCCACGAACCGTTTCCTTTGTATGGAATCAATGTCACATCAAACTCCAATTTGCCATCAAAAGCTTTTTTATCGGACTTTCCGTTGCAGTAAACAAAATATCCTGTATCGGAAACTTTGTACCCATTGTTACGCAAAAGCCATTGGTAAATTTCCATCTGTCTTTTGTATCCTTTGTGCCAATCTTTATTGAGTTCAGTTATGTCTTCGTTTTTTGCTGTTGCTTTGTAGTCAACCACCATGAATTCGCCTTTGGAATTCTGCCACAAATCGTCAATCGCGCCAAAAATCAAAAAGTTTGTAGGTTCATGTAAATATTGCACGCCGGTAAAATTGTGCCGCCACTTTTCCAAATCTTTGTGGGACACCGGTTTTGCGTCTACCCCGTATTTTTCAATCAGCGGATGCGCGGAACCGTTTGCCCGGTAAATATCAAACTCCTGCTTCAAGAGAGTGTCTACGGCGGAGTTCAAGGAAAACGGAAACCCAGGGGGCCGGCCGACTCCAAGCTTGCGGTCCAAATAAAAACATTTCGGGCATTCCAAAAACAAGTCAATTTTCGACCTGGATAATTTAAATGGGTTTTTTGGATCGGTTCCGTAAAGGTTTTTTGTCCTTTGGGAATTGTAGTATTGAGACATATTTAAAATAATGGTATCTTAATAGGCATGGACAAGCAATCTTACGACGAAATGCGGATGCGGGAAAACCAAGAAAAAGAAAAATCCGCAAAAAATCAAAAAGCTACAAAATACGCCAAGGCGTTTTTATGGACAGCATTAATTGTGTTGGTTGTGGGAGGAGGCGGATGGTACTTGGCGCAAAGCGGATTTTTCGCGTACGATCCATTGGATCTTTGCGTCCAACACGCCGGAGTCGGTATGCATATCCACCCGCATCTTAAAATTTTTGTAAAAGGCGAAGAAATAAAAATTCCATCCAATATTGGAATTTCATCTTCATGTATGCGCCCAGTACATACGCATGACGATTCAGGAACATTGCATTTGGAATTTCCCACCAAAACTGATGTCACCTTGGAAACATTTTTCAAAATTTGGGAAAAACCATTGAACGAATTTGGAATAAATCCAAAAATGAAAGTAAACGGCGTTGAAAACGCCGAACTGGAAGGCTACATAATGCGCGACAGCGACCAAATAGAATTATTTTTTGACTAGGTTTTCCGCTTCTTCAAATTTAATTGACAGCAGAGACGACACTCCATCCCTTCCTATTGTTACTCCATAAAGCACATCCGTCGCGCGCATTGTCTCACGGTTGTGGGTTATCACTATCAATTGAGCTTTTTTGCTAAGCTCTTTTAGCATATTGCCATATTTTCTTGAATTGGCTTCGTCCAGCGCCGCGTCTGTTTCGTCGAGCACCAAAAACGGCGGGGGGTTTACTGTAGATACCGCGAACAAAAGCGCTATTGAAGTTAAAGCCCTCTCTCCGCCCGAGAGCATATTCAATGACTTTATCCTTTTTCTGGGAATGTTTACCATAATATCTATTCCCCCTTCAGTTTCGCCGACTTCTTCCATCTCCCCGGTTTCTTCGTTTATCATATTTTTTGCCTCCTTGGGTTCTATGAGTTTTATCTCCGCGCTTCCTCCGCCGAAAATTTCATTAAAAAATTTTCCAAAAAGGGAATTTATTTTGGCAATGCCGAATTTGAAATCTTTTTCTATCTTCTCATCGAGCTCAGAAAACAAATCATCCAAACTAGATTTTGTTTCCAAAAGGTCTTTTAACTCTTTTTCCAAAAAAGCGCTTCGCTTTTCAGCTTCCTCGTATTCTTTTAAAACTCCCGAGTCCACCCCCCCGGCTTCTTCCAGGCGTATGCGGAATCTCTCTATTTTTCTTCTCTGTTCCTCCCGTTCTCCTAGAGCGAAAATTTCTCCCTGCGACGTCTCATCTTTAAACGATGGGAAATCCGTTTCCAAATCCTTTAAACGGGTTTTTAGCCTTTCTTCCTCAAAAGACAAGTTCTGAAGAATCTCCTTGGCTTTTTGCAAATCCAAAAATGTCTGCTTGTATATTGCCCCAGCTTTTTGAGCTTCGGAATTTTTTTTCTGGTATTCGACTTCTAATATTTTTCTTAAATCGAGAATGTTTTTTTCTTCTGTTTCAAGTTTTTTAAGCTCTTCTTTTATTTCTGAAGGCCCCTTGGAAACATCCGTATTTGGCGATTTTTCGAAACCTTGCATGTTTTCCAAAATCCCATATATCTTTTGAGTGGAAGAAAATATCGCATTGCGTATGCCTTCAAAAGACCCTTCTCTGCCTGCCTTTTCGAGGTCGGACACAAGCTCCAAAAGTATTTCTTTGACCCTGGACCTCGGCATCATGTTGTCTGGACCTGGTTTTTTCTCGCCGGCGACCTCCAACTTTATAAGTTCCTTGTCCAGCTGCCTGCGCTTTACGGCAATCTCCTCTCTCGCGCTATCCAATTTTTTAAGTTCCGCAAAAAATTCCCCGCTATCGGCGGATTTTCCGAATGCGGATTCGCTCTTTTGTATTTCCAAAGATAATGCTTTCACTTTCTCCAGCGCTGGGGCGCGCTTTGAGGAAAGTTCTTTTTCCGCCTCTTCCAATGTTTTTAATTCCCTTTGCACGTATTCCAGGCTCAATTCAAAAAGCGATTTTTTCAAATCCTCCGCGCCTTTCGCTTTTTCTGCCTGGGTTTTTAGGTACTTGAGATGTGGAGCAAGCTCCCGCTTGAGCGATTCAATATCTTTTATATTTTCTTCCGTTCGTTCGATTTTTCTTTCGGCTTCGGCTTTTTTAAATTCGTAAATTCGGAGCCCCAAAGCGTCCGATACCATTAATTTCCTTTCCGCCGGCGATGTGAACAAAATTCTATCGGCGTCCCCCTGGGCGATTATATGGTGCTGGGACGCCCCCAAGTCGACTTTTGAAAGAAGTTCTATTATATCCTTCAAACGAACCACTGAATCATTGAGCGTATATTCGTTCACTCCGTCCCTGTAAACCCTTCTGCCTATTATTACTTCGTCAAATTCCAACCCGAACTGGTTTTTTTTATTGTCGAAAACCAAATTGACCGATGCCTTGCCCATTTTTGGAACGGATTCGGTGCCGGCGAAAATAAGGTCTTCGCCTTTTTTCCCGCGAAGGTTTTTTAGGGATTGTTCTCCCAAAACCCATCTTATTGAATCCGCGACGTTAGATTTTCCAGAACCATTGGGGCCCACAATCGCGGAAATCGCGGAAGGAAATTCCAAAGTAACCGCTTTGGCAAACGATTTAAAACCTGAAATTTCGAGGCGCTTAAACAACATTTTAGAATTATATCAAAAAAAATAAAGCAAGAAGTATTGACAATTTATCGAAAATGAATATAATATAGGCAGACTTTCTTTTAGGAGCAATCAAATGAGAAAATGTTTGGCTGCAGCGTGCATAATGGTAATCGCAGTCACGCCGATAAGCAATCACGACAAACAAGAGCTTGAAGTTAAGAATATTGAAACAGTGACGGAAACGTTTGATAGGTTATCGAAATCTTTTGACGGCGAGATTAAAGAAATTGGGCACGCAATCACAAATGCCGAAAGCGATTTTAGAAACATATGCAATACCGAAGGATGCAGATACGGCATAGGCCCAATGCAAATTGTGCGGAGCACTTTTGAAGAGCAATGCCAAGGAAATGTTTTTAACCAGGAAGATAATATAAAATGCGGACTTACAATGCTAAAGCGAGGCCATTATTGGAGATGGTACCAAAGCGTCGATAAATGGTTCCTAAAACTTTCTAAAAAAGCGCAAAAAAGAATTTTGCCGTAAAACCCCTCCGACCGCGGTCGGAGGGGTTAAATTTGACATTTTATGGCAAAAATGCTAGAGTCTTTATAGACTTGAAAAAAGAAAGGAGAATCGAAATGGCAGGAACAACGCTTGGAATTTATATGCCTCCGGAACAACCTTTGAGTTTGGTGTTAAATTGGGGAATAAAGACCCAGACAACTCTTTGCAATTATCTTGATGAATATAAAAAAGACCTCCCGAGCTGGATAACCAATGAAAGAATAAAAGACTTGCGAGAACAGCGCAAACTAAAAATTCCCGGCGATATATGGCACTGGGTAAAACCAAGATGGCAAAAAGAAGACATCGACCCTAAGCCCGACGCCTACGGACTTTTTGGCGGAATGATCGAGCAGTGGGAAATTGAAAACCACCCGAACGATTATTTTGACTATAGAATAACTTCGGAAGCCGTTGAAGAAACTGGACTAATTATTGTTCGCGAGCTCAAATACCACAACGGAAAGTCAATTTTGGATCCGGATGGAAAACCAAAGAGAATTTCGCTGTTCCGCAGAATTTGCCTGGTTTACGCAGAAAACAAAAAACAGGGTGGAGGAAAAGTTTACGAAAAATTTAACCACAAAACTATTGAAGCCTTGAGAAATCCGAATCAGGAAGAGGGGCACACGTACGAAGTTTATTTTTTCCATATTATGGAAGCCGATGGCACCTTGAGCACAGAGGACCACAAAGGAGAAACACGCGCGCCGGAAATTATACCAATTACATCTTTGTATCCGAGGAACTCGCAGGTTGAAGGAGCAAATTGGTTTTATCCAAAACACGCGTTTGGTCTAAAAATTCTTTTGCGCCAACTGATTAAGGAAGGAAAAAACGAATACAAAGAACCGCTCGCGCATTTGGAAAAAGAATTTCAGCACGATGACAGACTTGGATTTGTGGAGTTTGCCGATTCAACTCCAACTCTCGACCTAAGCGACGAGGATGCGTGGCTGCGCGCAACGCAGGGAGTAAAAAAGATATGAAAAAAAATAACTGGGTCGCGGAGTTGTTTTGGATTTACGGAATTTCTGGAGGATCTGCCATACTTGTCGGATATTTTTCAAGAATATTGGAAATAAACGGCTGGGGATATGCCACAATGCTTGCTGTTTACTTTTTAACAGCGATTATTTCCCTAATATTTGTAAAATTCTGGAAAGAAAATAAAAAATACGCTGTATCATTCAACAACCGCGAAGTTTTCCTGGATGGCAAAATAGATAACAAAAAGTGCGCAATTGTATTTTTTCAAATTTTGCGGCTCAACCACAAAGGCAATGAACCAATAAAAATGTTCGTGGACAGCATCGGGGGAGAACTAGACGGATTTAATATACTTACAAACGCAATAAAATCCTCTGAAGCTCCAATTACAGGAATTGTCATTGGAAGGGCTTATTCTGCCGCAGCGATTGCGTTGCAATGCTGCCACAAACGCCTAATGTTTCCCAATTCAAAACTGCTTTTACACACATTACAATGCTCTGGATCAGTTTCAGTTAAAGGCTATAACGCCCACGAAAATGTTAGAACCGCGATAAAAAGCCTGCTTGAATTTAGAAAAAAATTATTTCGCGATCAAGAAGAATTAGACGCAATTGTCTTGACCAGATCCGGCCTTTCTATGGAAAAACTTGAGTCAATAGAGGACAAAGAATTGACGCCGGATGAAGCTCTTAAATTGAACTTGATCGATGAAATAATAGTAAAATTATAAAGTTTAAAAACTGGAGGGTCACCTCCAGTTTTTCATTTTTAAAGCAAGCTCCGCGGCGCTTTGCTGGGCTTCTTGCTTTGAATGCCCTTCGCCTTCAGCGACAAGTTCTTTGCCCAGATAAACCCCCACAATAAAATGCTTGTCGTGGTCCGGCCCCCATTCTTTTATGACTTCGTACGACGGCGTAACTCCCTCCCTATCTTGGGCTTCTTCCTGGAATAAGCTTTTGTGGTCTTTGTATAATTTCTTTTCCAAAATTTCCGGAATTTTCGGTTCTAAAACTCTAAGTATGAATCCCTTGGCCGATTCGTAGCCGGAATCCAAATAAATCGCTCCGACTATCGCCTCAAAAGCGTTCGCCAAAATTATCTGGCGAGCACGGCCGATATCCCGCGCCTCGCCCCGTGAAAGGAGCAAAAAATCGTTGAAACCTATCTCCGCCGAAACGGAGCCCAAAATATTCGCGTTAACAAGCGAGGCGCGGAGATTGGTAAGCTCGCCCTCCGGCTTTTCGGGAAATTTTTCATATAGATATTCAGTTATCGCAAGCTCCAGCACAGCGTCCCCCAAAAACTCCATGCGCTCGTTATTTTCCCCA
>JBBTXM010000030.1:0-2822 GCA_038062255.1 Patescibacteria group bacterium | reverse complement strand
GGATTCTCATTGATATAAGAACGGTGCGTAAGAGAAATGCGCAATAAATCTTTATTGCGAAATTCGACTCCCAATATTTTTTCCAATTTTGATAAATCAGACATTAATTTCTTTTACGCCTTTTTCTATAAGCGGGCGGACATCATCGTAAATTTTTAGCTCCGGAACTTCGTCGGCAGGAAACCACCTAGCATCGTCCAAGCCTCCTGAACTTTCAAGTTTTATTTCCTTATCCGCGGATTCTATCAAAAAATAACTGACGTGCCGGCGAGTCGGTCCTGTTTCTGGATCGGAAGCAATATATTCGTTCTCGCCTATTTTTTTTACAATTTCAAGCTTTTTTAACCCAAGCTCTTCCTCAATTTCTCGTTTGGTGCCCGACTCTATGTCTTCGCCTTTTTCCAAATGGCCCTTCGAAAGAGTCCAGTATCCAAATACATCGTGCACCAAAGCCAACAAAATATTTCCGCCTTCCTTTCTATACACAACAGCTCCGCCCAACTCTTCCTTTGGAAGCTTCTCCAAATCTTCCGGGCCGAATTTTTTGCCGAAATCATCCTTGCCGGGTTGGCCAATTTCTTTATAAACGGTTCCTAGAACTCCGTTAACAAATTTGCCCGAAGAATCTCCCCCGAAAGTTTTAGCAAGCTCTATGGCCTCGTTGATAGCTACTTTGGGAGGCACCTGCTTGCGGTCGCCAAAAAGAAGCTCCGCCAGCCCCAAACGCAAAACATTTCTATCCACAGGGGCTATCTGCGGAAGAGGCCAATCGGGCGCGGCTTTTTGGATAATATCGTCTATCTCCTCTTTATGCTCAACGATTAAGTCTAATATTTTTTTGGCAAAGTTATCGTCCTCCATTCCCGGAGCGAATTCAACTCGATTGCGCTCCAGAATTTCAAAAATATCAATTTTCCCTTTGTTGAAATCCCATTCAAAAAGGGTTTGCATCGCCAATGATCTAGCAAGGTGCCTATTTGCCACTATTTAAAACTTTAAATTGTTAAGCATTCTCTTTTAACTCTTTTTCTTTTTGTTTTCTTTCTTTTTTGTTCAGTTTTTTAAGCACATCAACAACTTCCCTGCCTTTGTAAAATCCGCAGTTAAGGCAAACAACGTGCGGCAAAGAATCCGCCCCGCATTTTGAGCATTTTACGAATTTAGGGGCGCGAAGCGCGTGGTGCGACCGCCTGTTTTTCGTGTGCCCTTTTGTATGCCTCATTCGAACTACCATATTTGTTGATTATAGACTATTCCCCCAAAAATGCAAAGTTGGGTCTATTTTAGGCTTGATATTAATATAATACGCATGTATACATGTATAATTGAAAGTGGACTGAATTCTTGAAATGAGCGTACAAATGAGACTCGAGGAGTTGGACAAACAACTTGCCGAAGTAATTGCATCGATTCCTGAAATAATCAAAGATTTCGAAAACCGCCAAGACGAAAAGGCTTACAAAAAACTCGCGGAATTTCTCGAAACCGTAGGAATTTTTGCCCAGATTTTTTCAGAAGATTTGGGGTGGAAGTACGGCGATACCCTTGAAACTACCAAAGAACTCAACGACAATTTCGAACGAGCTATTTCCCAGCTAACATCCGCCCAAGAAAATAAGTTTTGGGTCGCAATATGCGACGTTATTGAGTACGAAATCCTGCCGATTCTCGAAAACTGGCAGAAAATCGCGCGAGCCACCCTCGCCACACCGTAAGGAACTTTTCGCGCAAATTGCTAACATACAAAAGCCCCCTGGAAAAAACCAGGGGGCTTGAAATTTTTGCCGATATGAGAGATATAATTAGTTTAGAGGCAAATCGCAAGAGGCAAATATGACCGATGAATACGCCCTTACCTTAATCCGCGACACTAATTTGGATTGGCAGCTGCATCCGCTTGGAGGTTTTGTTGCTATTATGAATGGTATTACAATTCGCGCGACATCTGTTTTTTTGACAATGTCAAAAGATTTTAAAACCATGAAAATTCATAAATCAAAGGCGCATTTGTTTAAACAGCCGACCGAGCTTGACCAGCTAATTGAAGAAATCTCAAACCAAGCCGCCACACGGTGCCTCGAACATAACACCAAAGAATATGATGAAAAATTAAGAAAAGAATTACTGAAACAACTTACAGGTTTGAATATTTAAAAATACCCCGTTCCAAATATAGGAACGGGGATTAAATTTGTTTCTGGAACTATTCGCGCGAATTAGAGATTATAAAAACTTGCGACAAAATGACCTGCGGTGGATTGAGCAAAGGCCGTGGGTTTTTATGGCTTTTTGGTGAAATTTTGTGCCGTAACCTTTGTGGACAGCAAATCCGTATTGCGGAAATTTTTTATGCAAACGGACCATGGCGCGGTCTCTTTTTACTTTCGCAATAATCGAAGCAACTGCAATTATAGGAATTTTTTCATCGCCCTTTATGATTGTTTCTTGGTTTTCGTATGTTTTTGGCGCATATAAACTGCCGTCCAACAATATTTTAGAGTCCATGGTTCTTAGTCCATAGTCCATAGCAAGCTTTTTCAAACACCGCCCAACAGCCAATCGAGTCGCAGCCGATATCCCAAACATGTCTATCAACACATTGCTTACAGAAGAAACCGCAAATGGCATTTTTTTAAATTTCAAAAAAAATTCTTCACGTTTTTCTGGACTTAATTTTTTGGAATCTTTAAAATTTTTCCAAATAAATCTTTTTGGCTTGACTACTGCCGCAACCGTAACGGGCCCAGCCAGCGGCCCCCGCCCAACCTCATCTACTCATATTACAAATCGATGGGCGAGGCTCGCCCGTATTTGTGCGGCCC
>JBBTXM010000029.1:0-6459 GCA_038062255.1 Patescibacteria group bacterium | reverse complement strand
GATTGTGTCGCACGGTATAGACGAGTTTCTAGAGCATAAAAAAAAGATTACGCGCTATAGACTTTTCCGCGATGACAAACACAGAGGTTTAGATGCTGTGTTCGGTATCGACCAAAGTTTAAGCCATCTTGTGGATACGTTTAAATCCGCGTCCAGGAGCTACGGCACGGAGCATCGCGTCATTTTGTTGCATGGTCCCGTTGGAAGCGCCAAAAGCACAATCGTCCGGCTTCTAAAAAAAGGCCTCGAAGAATATTCGCATACGCCGGAAGGCGCAATGTATACTTTTGCATGGACAAATGTAGAAAATGAAATGCAATGCCCGATGCGCGAAGAACCTTTGCATTTGATTCCATCAGACCAGCGCACAACTCTTATTAACGAGCTGATGCGCCAAAGCAGCGACCCGAGTTTTCCAATTCAAGTGGAGGGCGATCTTTGCCCCGCTTGCCGGCAAATGTATCGGGAGTTGATGCGCCAATATAAAGGAGATTGGTTCAAGGTTGTGGATCATGTGAGAGTCCGCCGTTTAGTTTTATCCGAAAAAGACCGCATTGGCATAGGAACATTCCAGCCGAAAGATGAAAAGAATCAGGATTCGACCGAGCTCACGGGCGATATTAATTATCGGAAAATAGCTATCTACGGTTCGGATTCAGACCCGAGAGCTTTTAATTTCGACGGCGAATTCAATGTCGCGAACCGCGGCATCATAGAATTCATTGAGGTGCTGAAATTGGAAGTTGCATTTCTTTACGACTTGCTGGGCGCAAGCCAGGAACACAAAATCAAACCCAAGAAATTTCCCCAAACCGATATCGACGAAGTTATCATTGGGCACACAAACGAGCCGGAATACCGCAGGCTACAAAACAATGAGTTTATGGAAGCATTGCGCGACCGCACCGTTAAAATAGATATTCCTTACATCACAAAATTGACCGAAGAAATCAAGGTGTATGAAAAGGATTACAATGCCGGAAAGATTCGCGGCAAACACATCGCTCCACATACTATCGCGATGGCTTCAATGTGGGCTGTGCTCACCCGACTGGAAATGCCGAAGAAGGCAAACCTCACATTGCTGCAGAAACTTAAGCTGTATGACGGAAAAACTCTCCCGGGCTACACAGAAGATTCTGTAAAAGAACTTCAAAAAGAAGCTGTAAGAGAAGGAATGGACGGAATTTCTCCGCGGTATATTCAAGATAAAATTTCCAACGCCCTGGTTAATGAGCAATTTTCCGGATGCGTAAATCCATTCATGGTGTTGATGGAACTTGAAAACGGCCTTCGGCACCATTCGCTCATTAAATCGGACGAACAGCGCAAAAATTTCAAGGAACTTTTGTCCGTGGCAAAGCACGAGTACGAGGATATCGTAAAAAATGAAGTTCAGCGCGCGATTTCAGCGGACGAAGAGGCAATTTCCAGGCTTTGTTCCAACTATATTGATAATGTTAAGGCGTATACCCAAAAAGAGCGCGTAAAAAATAAATACACCGGCCAGGATGAAGAGCCGGATGAGCGCTTGATGCGATCGATTGAAGAGAAGATTGATATTCCAGAAGGCAGGAAAGATGATTTCCGGCGCGAGATTATGAATTACATCGGCGCGCTCGCGATTGAAGGAAAGCAGTTTAACTACAAAACAAACGAAAGACTGTATAAGGCTTTGGAATTGAAATTATTCGAAGACCGCAAAGACTCCATCAAATTAACGAGTCTGGTATCGAATGTTGTTGATAAGGAAACTCAGGAAAAAATTGATGTTGTTAAATCCCGGCTTATTAAAAATTACGGCTATTGCGATGTTTGCGCGACTGACGTATTGAATTATGTTGCCAGTATTTTTGCGCGCGGCGACGCAAAACAGTAACTATTGTAAAACCCCTCTGACCATGGTCGGAGGGTTGTTTTTTTAGGCTTTTTGGGGTATTTAACTTATAGGAGTTTATTTAAATTTGGAGGCAAAGTCATGGGTAATATGCTCAATATAGAACAGGATTATTTGAGATTTCGCCAGATAATTCGCGGAAAAATAAAACAAAATCTTAAGAAGTATATTTCTCAAGGAGAGCTTATTGGCAAAAAAGGAAAAGACTTTGTA
The DNA here is from genome assembly GCA_038062255.1 of Patescibacteria group bacterium. GTDB lineage: Bacteria > Patescibacteriota > Minisyncoccia > UBA11713 > 2-01-FULL-45-33 > JBBTXM01. The sequence goes on along the minus strand of JBBTXM010000029.1, from coordinate 4,349 downwards.
AGCATTCCAATTCCCCAGATTGAAACGCCGAACTTCAGGTTTGGCCGACGCAATACTGGCGGAGTGGGCCAAGGCGAAGGCAGTCCCGGACAAGCTCTTGCTCCGGGAGATGTGGATGACGGAGGAGAAGGCCAAGCCGGCAACGCGCCAGGCAACCACATTCTTGAGGTTGATTTAACAATAGAAGAGCTGGCGCAGATACTCGCTGAAGAACTTGAATTGCCCAGAATCCAGCCAAAAGGAAGCGCCAAAATAAAAACAGAGCGCGACCATTACTCGCGGATTTCAAGGGTTGGCCCCGAATCGCTGCGGCATTTCAAGCGCACATATAAGGAAGCGCTGAAGCGCCAGATTTCGGCTGGTTCGTATGATCCGTTGAACCCGTACATAGTTCCAATCCATGAAGACAAGCGGTATATTTCATGGAAAACCAAACAGCGGCCGGAAAGCAACGCGCTCATAATTTATATGATGGACGTCTCCGGATCTATGGGAGACGACCAGAAGGAAATTGTCCGCATTGAGTCGTTTTGGATTGATACTTGGATACAGACAAACTACAAAGGAGTCGTAACGAGATATATCATTCACGACGCGGTAGCGCAGGAAGTGGATTCAGAGACGTTTTTCAACACGCGTGAAAGCGGGGGAACGGTCATTTCATCGGCTTACGAACTTTGTTTAAATATTATAGAAGAAGAATACCCGCAGGAGCTTTGGAATATCTATGTTTTCCACTTTTCCGATGGAGATAATTTTACTGGGGAAGACAACAACCGTTGCATTGGAATGCTAAAAAATAATTTTTTGCCCAAAGTAAACCTATTCGGCTACGGGCAGGTTGAATCCACATACGGAAGCGGGCAATTTATCCGCGAACTTGAAAGCAACATAAAAGATGCTGATAACTTTGTAACTTCCCGCATTGAAACGCGAGATGATATCCTTAAGTCCATCAAAGACTTCTTGGGAAAGGGGAAATAAAAATGGTAAAAAAACACAAAGGTCCTCCCGGAAAGGGCTTGGGGTATTTAAAAAAATCTCGAGATGAAATAAAGGGCTACGCTATTGAATATGGGCTTGATTTTTTTGACACCTATTTCGAGTTTTTGGATTTTGAAGAGATGAATATAATAGCCGCTTACGGCGGTTTTCCAAACCGATATCCCAGCTGGGAGTTTGGAATGGAGTACGAACGGCTGCAGAAAAGCTACAGGCACGGACTTCATACTATTTACGAAATGGTTATAAATAATGACCCTTGCTGGGCGTATCTTCTTGAAAGCAACAACTTGGTGGACCAAAAAATTGTCATGGCGCACGTGTTTGGCCATTCAGATTTTTTCAAGAACAACGCTTCGTTTTCCCAAACAAATCGCAAAATGATGGATGCCATGGCCAACCATGCCACTAAAGTTAGGAAATACGTCGATAGGTATGGAATTGATACTGTTGAGAGTTTCATAGATTTATGCAGATCCATAAGTGACTTGATTGATCCGCACTCGGTATTTATAAAAAGGCAGGCCGATAAGCCCAGATTTTCTCTGGAAGTTGCAAAGAATGGCCATCCGCAGATTGCGCAAAAAATTCCCGCAAAAGAGTATATGAACGGTTACATAAATCCCAAAAATGTTATTGATGCGAAGCAAGGGCGTCTGGATGCGGAGTTTGCCCGCCAAAAACAAATCGAACAAAAACAGGACTTTCCAGAAAATCCAGAAAGAGACGTCATGCTTTTTTTAATTGAACACGCTCCGCTTGAAGAGTGGCAGAGGGAAATTCTCTGGATAATGCGCGAAGAAGCTTATTATTTCGCTCCGCAAGCTGAAACCAAAATCATGAACGAAGGCTGGGCGACGTATTGGCATGAAAAAATTATGATAGAAAAATGCCTTACGGATTCGGAAATTATCGACTTTGCCGACCATCATTCCGGAACGGTTGCGGCCAGGGCGGGACAGATAAATCCATATCGCCTAGGATGGAAATTGTGGAAAGATATCGAAGACCGGTGGAACAAGGGAAAATTCGGCAAAGAGTACGAAGAATGCGAAAATTATTCTGCTTTGGCAAGTTGGGACAAAAAGCTGGGTCTTGGCAGAGACAAAATATTCGAAGTGCGGAAAATTTACAACGACATATCCTTCGTTGACGAGTTTTTTACGGAGGAATTTTGCCTGGAAAATAATTTTTTCACTTATGTTTTCAACAAGGAAGGCGGAGTTTACGAAATTGCCGATAGAAACTGGAAAAACATAAAAAGAAAACTTCTTTTTTCATTAACAAATTTCGGCAGGCCGTTTATTTGCGTAAAAAGCGGAAACTTTCAAAATAGGAGCGAACTTCTTTTGCAGCATCGCCACGAAGGAATAGATTTAAGACAAGATTTTCTCCAGGACACTCTTGAAAATTTGCGTAAAATCTGGGGGCGTACAGTGCACATTGAAACTGTTGCTGAAGGCGCTAAGAAGCTGTTTTCTTCCAAGCCAATACTTGAAGAATCAAAAAAGAAAAAAAAGAAAAAAAAGAAATAAACCCTCACACCAAAAATTTTGGTGTGAGGGTAAAGCAAAAAAGCTTACCTTGTGGTAAGCTTTTTTTATGGACCCCGTACGAAAATTTACAATATTTATATTTGGTTATATAATGCTTAGCAAATTAGAAGTCCGAAATGGTTATTGGGCTTGATGTAAATTTTCTAACGGGGTGGAAAAAGCGCTTTATATAAAAGCTGGTACTGCAATGGACTTTATGGGCCGCGATAAGATTATTTATCGCCTGCTTGAGATTTTTCCGGGAATTTTGGCTTGGGGTACAATCGGAGGAATATTTTTTGTTTCTTATTTTGCGCCGGTTTGGGCCGCGGTTTTTATAATTATTTTCGACCTTTATTGGCTGGTCAAAACGATATTTTTATCGTTTCATTTGCGCGCCAACTTCAAAAGAATGTCCGAAAATTTGAAAATAGATTGGCAAGAACGCCTTTCTCGTTTGCGGACAGAACATATTTGGCAGTTTGTGATTTTGCCAATGTCGCAAGAATCGTATGGGGTTGTGCGCGACACAATTCTAGCACTTCAAAAAAGTGATTGGTCTAAAGAAAAAATGATATTGGTTTTGTCGTACGAAGAAAGATACAAAGATGGGGGCCGGGGAATAGGGAATAGGGTCAAGGAAGAATTTGGACAAACATTCCCCAACTTGTTTGTGACTATGCATCCTTTGGGAATTGAAGGCGAAATTCCTGGAAAGGGTGCCAACGAATCGTGGGCTGGAAAATTTATAAAAGAAAATTTTATAGACTCACACAGAATTTCTTACGAAAATATCATTGTTTCATCTTTTGATATTGATACTCGCGTATATCCTAAATATTTTGAAGTTTTAACTTGGCATTTTTTAACCGCCCAGAGCCCGTTTAAATCTTCTTATCAGCCTGTGCCAGTGTACAATAACAATATTTGGGCTACTCCCGCGCTTTCAAGGGTGGTGGCGACATCGGGAACTTTTTGGCAGATGATGCAGCAAGAGCGTCCGGAAAGGCTCACCACTTTTTCTTCGCACTCCATGAGTTTTAAAACTCTTGTGGAAATGGATTTTTGGCAGAAAAATATAGTGTCGGAAGATTCCAGGATTTTTTGGAACGCTCTTTTGTTTTACGACGGCGATTACCGATCGGTCCCTCTTTCGTACACGGTGTCGCTAGATGCAAACTTGGCGCCGACATTCTGGGGAACTTTAAAAAATGTTTATAAGCAGCAGCAAAGATGGGCTTGGGGAGTGGAGAATTTTCCGTATGTTGCTTTTGGTTTTTTAAAAAATAAAAATATTTCTTTTCGCAAAAAAGCTTATTACCTTTTCAACATGATTGAGGGATTTTGGTCGTGGTCCACAAACGCGATTATGATTTTTGCTTTGGGGTGGCTTCCGATAATTTTGGGGGGGCGGGAGTTCAACCAGCTTGTAATCGCTTACAATTTGCCGCAAATCACCCGCATAATAATGACTCTTGCAATGGCTGGCCTTGTGACATCTGCGATTATCTCAATGAAGCTTTTGCCCCCTCGCCCGAAAGAGTACGGGAAATCCAAAAATTTCGGCATGCTTTTGCAGTGGATTCTGGTGCCTTTAACCATAATATTTTTAGGCGCGATTCCAGCGCTTGACGCTCAAACAAGACTTATGCTTGGCAAGTACATGGGATTTTGGATCACTCCAAAGGAGAGAAAATAATTTGTTTACAATATACCCCCTGGGGGGTATATTTATACATATGAAATATATGGACGATAAAAATAAGAGCAGGATCGTGAGAAGGCTCAAACTTCTTGAGGGTCAGATTCGCG
>JBBTXM010000028.1:0-10692 GCA_038062255.1 Patescibacteria group bacterium | reverse complement strand
CGTCTATGCCAATAATAAAACTCTTGTTCACTTTTTTAGAATAACACACCAACAACATTCTCACATTCTGCAGAATGTGAGAATGTTGTAAAAGAAAAAACCCGGATTAACTCCGAGCATTAGCTTTTATAGCATGTGGATATCGAGCTTGACAAGAAATGCAGAAGGAGTATAGTTAAAAAATAAGGGCGGTATTCGTATGAACTACGGATTATCTGCTTACCAACAAAAAATCCCTCTTTGGAGGGATTTTTTGTTTGGCTATTCTACGATATAATACTTCAGTGGACCTGGGCCTGTAATTCATAAAGTAGAATACTGCCTTTGGTAAGCAGAAAAGCGAGTGCAAGTCTCGCCGGGTCCACAACAAAATTCACTTCGATACTGAAGTGAATTTTGTTTTTTTAAGAATATTTCTATAAAATACTTACATGTCTTTCATTCATCTCCACACGCATTCTCACTATTCGCTTCTGGACGGACTCTCTAAAATTGACGAGATGGTCAAACTCGCCAAAAAATACGAGATGCCGGCTTTAGGGCTTACGGACCACGGAGCAATGTACGGCGCAATTGAGTTTTACCAGCGATGCAAAAAACACGGCATAAAGCCCATAATCGGAGTTGAGGCGTATATCGCAAACCGCTCTCGGCTCCAAAAAGAACCGCACATAGACAACAAGCGCTTCCATTTAACGCTTCTTGCAAAAAATAACATTGGCTACCAAAATTTAATAAAACTTACCACCTCCGCGCACCTTGAGGGATATTATTACAAACCGCGCGTAGACAAGGAATTGCTCAAAACTCATTCTGAAGGGCTTATAGCGCTTTCCGGCTGCATGGCAGGAGAACTTGCACGGGCGATACAATCCAAAGATATGGAAAAGGCGGAAAATGTGGCTCTTGAATACCAATCTATTTTTGGTGCAGAAAACTATTATTTAGAAATAATGCACCACCCGGAAGTTGAACACTTTGAAAATTGGAAAAAGGCTTTGATAGAACTCTCCGGAAAGTTAAAGATTCCGTTGGTTGCCACTCAAGACTCGCATTATTTGCACCATGAAGACCGCTTGGCGCATAAAACACTTGTCGCAATTTCAACGCAGAGCGATATTGGGGAAACAGCCATTTTTTCTGGAGACGGAAACTATCACTTTATATCTGCCGAAGAAGCTTTAGAAATTTTTAAGGACACTCCCGAAGCAGTTAGCAATACGGAGCGCATTGCAGAACAATGCAATATTGATTTGGCTTTAGGCAAATTTATTTTCCCAAATTTTGTTTTAGAAGAAGGGAAAACAGCCGACCAAATGTTGGACGAGCTTACAATACGCGGAGCCAAGGAAAGAAATTTCAATTTAACAGCCGAAGCGGAAGAAAAAAGAAAATACGAACTAAAAGTTATAAAAGACAAAAATTACGCGCAGTATTTCCTGGTGGTAGCGGATCTTATTCGATTCTCCAGAGAATCAAAAATTTACTATACGGTGCGGGGATCTGTTGCGGGCTCTTTGGTGGCATATTTTTCAGGCATAACAAATGTCGACCCAATTGAGTTTCAATTGCCTTTTGAAAGATTTTTAAACCCTTTCCGCCCTTCAGCTCCGGACATAGACATGGATTTTGCCGACAATCGAAGGCAAGAAGTAATCGAATACGCCAAAAATAAATATGGGGCCGACAAAGTGGCTCAAATAAGCACATTTGGAACAATGATGGCTCGCGGGGCGGTACGAGATGTTGCGCGCGCAATGAGAAAGTCTTACGAATTTGGAGACCGCATAGCAAAGCTTATACCAATGGGTTCTCAAGGGTTCCCCATGACCATCGACCACGCAATGGAACTTTCTTCGGAACTTAAAAAAATTTATGAAGAAAATTCCGAAGCTCGCGAAGTGTTAAATACCGCAAAAAAATTGGAAGGAACGGTGCGGCATGTTTCCGTACACGCAGCGGGAGTTGTGATATCGCCAAAACCCCTTATTGAATATGTTCCAATTCAATTCGACCCCAAAAAAACCGATAGTTTGATTACCCAGTACGATATGTACACGGTTGGGGAAGACGGCGTTGGCCTTACAAAGCTGGACTTTTTAGGCATTCGAAACCTTGCGATATTGGAAAACGCGGTGCATTTGGTTAAAGAAAGGCACGGTATAGAAATAAATATTGAAAAAATCCCATTCGACGATAAAAAAACATTCTCAATGCTCGCGAAAGGCGAAACGGAAGGGCTTTTCCAGCTGAATGGCTCCGGAATGACAAAATATCTTGTGGAATTGAAGCCAAGCACAATACACGACATAAATGCCATGATTGCCCTTTACCGGCCCGGGCCAATCAAAAACATACCTGAATATATCGCGAGAAAACACGGCAAAAGCCCAGTTAAATATTTTCATCCAAAAGCTGAAAAATTCTTGCAAAAATCCTACGGCATTTTGGTTTACCAAGACGATCTTCTTTCAACAGCTTTGGAACTTGCGGGGTACAATTGGGAATCTGTCGATAAATTTCGCAAAGCTGTTGGTAAAAAAATCCCCGCCGAAATGGCCAAACAGCATGAGATCTTCGTGCAAGGGTGTCAAACACACAGCGGAATGAAAAAAGAAGAAGCGGAAGAAATTTGGAATTTGTTCGAACCATTCCAGAGCTACGGCTTCAACAAAGCCCATGCCGCATGCTACGGGAGAGTGGCGTACCAAACTGCGTACATGAAAGCTCACTTTCCTTCAGAATATATGTGCGCGGTGCTAACAGCAGAGTCGGGAGATATTGAAAAAATAGCCATGGTAATAGCGGAGTGCAAAAAAATGGGAATAGAAGTTTTGCCTCCCGATATAAACAGCTCTTTTAAAGATTTTACCGTAATAAAGGATGAGAGCAGCGAAAAAAAAGATATGATACGTTTCGGGCTTTTAACAATTAAAAACTTTGGAGAAAATATTGCGGAAAATGTTATTGCCGAAAGATCCAAAAACGGCCCGTATACGGATATTGAAAATTTTTTCAACCGCATTGAAAGCAAGGACCTAAACAAAAAATCCGTTGAAGCGTTGGCAAAAGTCGGAGCCCTGGACGCCCTTCAAGAAAGAAACAATATTCTTACAAACATGGAAAAACTTTTGGAATACGCCCGAATGCGAAAAGAAACAAAATCGCGAAACCAATCGTCTCTATTTTCATTGGTAGCGGAAACTTCCTCCCTCCCGCAGCTCCGGCTCGAAAAAACAAATCCGGCGGCTCTCGAAGAAAAACTCAAGTGGGAAAAAGAACTTTTGGGAGTTTATGTATCCGGGCATCCGATGGAAAAAATACATAAATCGCAAATCGCGCAAAACACAAAAAATTTATTAGATATAGAAAAATTCAAAACGCAAAAACCGTCAAAACTTGTAAATATCGCCGGCATGATATCGGAATCCCGAAGAATACTTACAAAAAACAACGATCCGATGATGTTTATAAAGCTCCAGGATTTAAATAATGAAATAGAGTGCGTAGTGTTCCCCAAAATTTTGGAACAATACGGACATCACATAATCCCCGACAATTGCGTAATAGTTTTTGGCAAATACAACGAACGCAACGGAACTCCATCAATAATAGCGGAGGAAATAAAGCAAATATAAACCTCATCCCCCAACCCCCTTCTCCTTCGTAAGGAGAAGGGGGAATCGTAAAAACTTCCCTCTCCTTACGAAGGAGAGGGATTAAGGGTGAGGTTAAAAAAAACCAGCTCACTTGGAGTTGGCTTGAAATATTTTCTCTTTTATGCTTTTTTATTTGTTTCATCAGACAGATGTGTTGGCCGCTTCTATTGCATAAAAAATTGCCGTCAGCACAACTAGTACTCCGATCACAATCATCACAATGGGAAGTACTCCACTACTGTAGCTACCGGAAATCAGTGTCAACACACTAAAAAATATGCATGAAAAACCAATAGCTAAAACAAATCCAAAACGCAACCCATTCATGATACTACCTCCGCTTACGACTAAACTCTAAAACTAACTTATCATCTCTTCCAAATTTGCGCAAGCAATAAAAGTTTTATAGTATAAGTAAATGGCTGAACAGCATCGCGATCACAGGGATTTAGGACAAGAATTGGATCTTTTTTCTTTCCACGAAATAGCGCCGGGAGCGCCTTTTTGGCACGGGAAAGGAATGATAATTTTTAGGGAACTCGAAAAATACGGACGAGCGATAAACGACCGCGAAGGATACGAAGAAATTTCAACTCCGATCATGGTCAAAAAAGAGGTTTTTGAAAAATCTGGCCACTGGGAACACTACCGCGACAACATGTTTTATTTCCAAAATCCGGTTGACGAAAACGAAACTCTCGTTGTTAAACCCATGAACTGCCCAGAATCAACATATGTTTATAATTCTAAAATAAGAAGCTATAAAGATCTTCCTCTCCGACTTGCAGAAATCGGCAGGCTCCACAGAAACGAACTTTCAGGAACACTGGGAGGACTTTTTCGCGTACGGCAAATAACAATGGACGACGCGCATATATTCGTGCGCCCAGACCAAGCGGAAGAAGAAATAGTAAAAATCGTTAAAATAATTGATAACTTTTATAACGAAATGGACTTTAAAGCTTCATATCTTTTGGCGACAAGGCCGGAGAAGGCTCTAGGAGATAAATCTGATTGGGATAAAGCCGAAAAAGCTTTAGAAGAAGCGCTTAAAAAAAGCAAAATCAAATATGATATTGTAAAAGGCGAAGGAGCTTTTTACGGCCCCAAAGTAGAAATACATATAAAAGATTCGCAAGGAAGAGACTGGCAGTTGGGTACAGCTCAGCTTGACCTTGTTATGCTTCCTGAAAAATTCGATCTTTCGTATATTGACGAATCCGGCCAAAAGCAAAAACCATGGGTAATTCACCGAGCAATTTTTGGTTCTTTCGAAAGATTCATAGGAATAATGCTCGAGCACTTCAACGGAGCGCTTCCTTTTTGGCTTTCTCCGGTGCAAATGAAAATACTAACAATCAATGAAAAGCTTGAAAACTACGCAAAAGAAATAGAAAAAACATTGAAAGAAAAAAATATAAGAGTTGAAACGGACTTGCGCAACGAGTCAATCGGCAAAAAAATACGCGAGGGCGAGATGCAAAAAATTCCGTATCTTTTGATAGTAGGCGAAAAAGAAGAAAAAGAAAACATAGTCGCTGTGCGCGAACGCGGTAAGGGCGACGTTGGAAGCATGAAAATAGAATCGCTCCTTAACCTCGGTTAAAGAGCGATTACTTTTTATTTCTTTTTTCTAAAAAACTTTTTTTCACAATTGTTACATACGCCATGTCTGGAACATTTTTTTCCACGCTGGCCGCAATGCCGATAGCGTAAAGCCTGTCGTCGTGGAAGTAAGTTACCGGATTTCCAGAAAGACTGGAATTTAAAAACCCGCTCGCCTGAAAGACTTCCGGCCATAAAGACTCAATTTCTAAAGTTTTGTATCGAAACCGCCATCCGCCATCTAAGGAAAAAAACCCGCGAACCACTACTGCTTTCCCTATGCCGTTTTTATAAAATATTTCATCAAAAACCCCGTCTTCCATCAAAATAAAATGGTTATGGAAAACGTTTTCGTCCACAACCCCGCCCAACAAAGCTTTATCCGCATCGTCGCCAGAAACAGGGCTGTCAAATAAAATTTTTATATCGCGTACCGGAATTCCTTCAAAAGTATAAGCGGAAATATTTTTTAGCTGCCCGTCCTTTAAACCAATTACATTGGTTATCCTTAGGTCTTCATCGTGAATTTTATCGTATTTATCAAGAATTCCTCCTTGTTCAAGCTCAACAATGGTAGAGTCGCATTTTATCAAATGGTTTACGGTTACAATGTAATCAAATTTTTCCCCGTGACTCCCGGCAAACCAGCTATTTCCAATTTGAGTAACGCCGATTTTTATTTCCTTGTCTTTAGGATCTTTTAAAACCAGTTTATATTCGCACATGGCAAATGTCTTTAAAATCGCTTTGCCCGGTTCATCCACATTTAAAATATTTTTTGCTTTTTGGCCAAAAGACAGAGAATAAAATATTAAAACTAGCGCCAAAATCCGTCCCACAAAACCACCTCGCTTTATTTCAAAACACCTGATTTAATGGTATTAAATTTAAATTATGGAGTCAATGAATAAGAAGCTTATCGTAATACTCGGACCCAACGCTTCCGGAAAGTCAAATTTAGGGGTTTCTTTGGCAAAAAAAATAGATGGGGAAATAGTCTCCGCCGATTCGCGCCAAGTTTACAAAGGATTAGATATAGGTTCTGGAAAAATCACCAAAAAAGAAATGAACGGCGTAAAACATTATTGCCTTGATATCGCAAATCCTAAAAAAATATTTACAGCGCACGATTACAAAAAATGCGCGGAGGAAGCAACGCAGAAAATCTGGCAAAAAAATAAAATTCCGATTATTGTTGGAGGAACTGGTTTTTATATTGATTCGGCAGTAGGTCGAGTGGAATTATCCAACGTCCCCCTAAACCCCAGATTAAGAAAGAGACTACAAAAACTTTCAACCGCTCAACTATTTAACAAACTAAAAAAACTTGACCCGAAAAAAGCGAAAAATATAGACAGAAATAATAAAGTGAGGTTGGAGAGGGCGATTGAGATTGTAAAGGGAGAACGCCTTGTGTTTTCGAAAAGCTTTCGCAGCACCGAAAAAGGCGTTCAACCTGAAAACATTCTCTGGATTGGAATCAAACGCTCAAAAGAAGATTTAAAAAAACGCATACATAAGCGTTTGGTTGTAAGAATTCCGGGAATCATAAAAGAAATAAAAAAACTCCGACATCCGCCAGCTGGCGGAGGAATAACCTGGAAAAGGCTTTTTGAATTGGGACTCGAATACAGATATGTTTCGCTATATCTTCGCGGTCAGTTGAAAAAAGGTGACATGATTAAAAAATTAGAAACAGAAATAAACAGGTACGCCAAGCGGCAAATGACATATTGGAGGCGCAACAAAGAAATAAAATGGGTTGGCGAAAAAGAAGCTAAAAAGCTAGGCCAGCGCTTTGCGCTGGCCTGAAGGGTGGCGGAGGGCTCCAAGGCATTTCTGCCGGGAGCCCAGCCGAGCGACTTATATCTAGAATCTGCGCCAGCATTTCCGCCATAATTTGATTTAAAAGTGCGGGGATAATAGACCTGTTTGTTCTTCGCTTGAAAGCATCCTCCCCCTTAAATCGGGCTGGACCAAGCCGTCTTTTTATCCCATTGCCAATGAGTTTTTTGGCAGTAAAACTCTGTACCTGTGTGGGCTTCATTGGGCTTTAGTTATGCCAAACCTTTCAGGCCTCGGACCGTACTTTGCTATTATACACCCCCTATTAATCTTGTCAACACCTAGAAACTAGAATATTAGAATGTGCGTTTTTGAGGACGATCGTTGTGAAATTTGCACATTTTCTAATTATTCATTAAAGTAGAAATATGAAGATAAAAAAATTAAAAAGATATAACGAACCAAGATTAGGACCAACCGCTCAAAAAATTTTACTACTTTTATTAAGCGGAACTTCGCTCGGATTTTCTTATTCCCCCAAACAATACGCCTATATCATAAAAAGCGCAAAAAAAGATTGGGAAAAAATCAATCGCCGCACTTTGTATCAAGCAATTGCAACACTTTATAAATCTAAATTGATTGATGAAAAAGATAATTTGGATGATAGCACGACGATAATACTTACTGACCAAGGAAAGAAAAAGGCACTTACATACAAAATAGATGAAATAAAAGTTCCTGAAATGAAAAAATGGGATAAAAAGTGGCGTATAATTCTTTTTGATATTCCGGAGCACAAGAAAAAAGCTAGAAATGCATTAGCACATTCTTTAAAACAAATGGGATTTTATCAGTTTCAAAAAAGCGTATTTGTGCATCCGTTCGAATGTTACAACGAAATAGAATTTGTTATAGAGTTTTGGGAAATACGTCCATATACGCGATATATTGTCGCAGAACACATAGATAATGAACTGCATTTAAAAACTTATTTTGGATTGCATTAAGAATAGCAATGTTTATATCAAAGTACAAATGTGTCAGTTTGAGTACGATCGTTTTCAAATTGGAACATTTAAAAATACACAAAATAAAGCGAATGGGCGAAAAGAGAAAGGCCAGCGCTTTGCGCTGGCCTGAAGGGGGCGTTTAGATTAATTGTATTTCTTTTTATCGTATTTGTCTGCCGAAATAAGCAGACCATCTTGCCCCAAATTGGGTGGCGGAGGACTGTATTACTCGAGTTTACCAGCCATGGATCGGGAGACTTATCTGGTCCCACGGGACCATCGCATATCGATCCGAACTCCGCCATAATTTGATTTAAAAGTGCGTGGGGAAACCGCTTCATTCGACCCCGACGATCATCGACCGCCAGTGTCTCCACAGTTCCCCCTTACCCCTCAGGATTTTACGATATATTGCACCCTATTTCTCGAGGCAAACCTCTGCATCGCAGTCAATTTGCCATATAGGGCGGTCAGTCTGTTCCTCGGGACTTCCTTGGGCATTTGTTCAACCCTTTCAGGCCCAGAACCGTACTTTGCCATTATACACCCCCTATTAACCTTGTCAAGAGGGTCTTTATAACCTCCGGGTTGCCGGCCCCTTTTGTCTCTTTCATCACCTGCCCCACTAAAAATTGAAGCGCGTTTGTTTTGCCTTTTTTATAATCGGAAATTGCGTTGGGATTTTGGGAAATTATTTTGCGTGCGGATTCTTCCAACGATTTTTCATCGCTTAACTGCCCCAAACCCTTGTCTTGAACAATAGTTGACGGATCCCCTCCCTTTTCAACCATATGCCTCAAAACGTCTTTGGCCGCGCGGGACGAAATCTCGCCTTGAACTATCATTTTTATCAACTCCGCGAACTCCTCCGGTTTTATTAGAATTTCAGAAATCAGGATTTCTTTTTCTTTAATCAATCCCAAAAGGTCAGATGTAAAATAGTTTGCCGCAATTTTCATCGCTTCTATAACTCTCCCCCCAAATAGAGACTTAGTCTCTATTTCTCCCCCCTCTCTTAGATTAAGAGAGGGGGGGTTGGGGGGGTGAGTTACCCCTTTTTCAGAAATCCAACCTCGAAGTTCCGAAACCATTTTCTCCCAAAAAGATGCTAAGTTTTTGCCTCTGACTAAGGTTTCAACCAACTGCTCAGAAATGCCGTATTCGCCCCGAAATCTTGCTCTTTTTTGGGCAGGCAGTTCGGGAATTGTGGCTTTGAGCACCTCTATGTATTCATCGGAAAATTCCATAGGAGGCAAATCCGGTTCCGGAAAATATCGGTAGTCGTGCGCGGATTCCTTTTTTCGCTGGGAAAAAGTGTGCTTTTTATTTTCATCCCAACCCCTTGTTTCCTGCATTACCTCTTCCCCTTTTTCCAAAACTTTTTTTTGCCGTTCTGTTTCGTATTCAATAGCCTCTTCAACGGCGCGGAAAGAATTGAGATTTTTAACCTCCACTTTAGTTCCCAACTTAGCAACCGGGTTGCTAAGTAAAGAAATGGAAATATTTGCTTCACAGCGCATCTGGCCTTTTTCCATATCCGCGTCGGAAGCTCCCAAGTACCGCAAAACCAGTTGAAGTTCCTCGCAAAATTTCCGCGCCGAAACGGCATCATGCAAATCCGGCTCGGTTACCAATTCCATCAGCGGCACTCCGGCTCTGTTGAAATCAACAAGCGTATCGTTTTTATCGTTATGGATTAGGCGAGCCGTATCTTCCTCCAAATGCACACGCGTTATATGAATGCCGTTGAGCTCCCCTCCGAAAACAAGCGGATGCTGGTATTGCGAAATCTGGTATCCCTTTGGCAAATCTGGATAAAAATAGTTTTTGCGGTCGAACCGGGAAAATTTTTGGACATTCGCTCCCAATGCAAGCCCAACTCTCTGAACATGTTTTATCGCGTCTTCATTGGCTGTTGGCAAAGTGCCAGGGTGCCCCGCGCAAACCGGGCAAATATTTATATTCGGGTGCTTTTCGTCCGGGTCATTTTTGGAAGCGCAAAACATCTTCGTTTTGGTGCGAAGCTCGGCATGAACTTCCATTCCTATTGTCGCTTGATATTCCATTATTTTTATGATAACCTAATTTCTAATGCTTTCCTATACGGATTTAACCAAAGGAACAATATTTGTGATGGACAACGAGCCATACGAAGTTCTTGAGTACGCTTTTTTGCGCATGCAGCAGCGGAGACCCACGGCGCAAACCAAACTCCGAAATTTGATAACCGGAAAGGTTGGAACCCAAACCTTCCAGCAAAGCGATTCGTTCGGAGAAGCTGAAATCGAAAAAGAGCCGGGAATATTTATATATTCCCAGAGGGGCGAATACTGGTTCCACAAAAAAAATGACAAATCCGCTAGATTTTCACTCAAAGAAGAAATATTGGGAGATTCCGCCAAATTTTTAAAACCAAACACGGAGATCACGGCTCATAAATTTAAAGACAAAATAATAAAAGTGGAACTGCCTGTAAAAATAGATTATTTGGTTAAAGAAGCTCCTCCGTCATACAAAGGCGACACCGCCACAGGAGGCTCCAAAACCGTAATTCTCGAAAACGGCCTTGCAATGAATGTCCCTATGTTCATAAATGAGGGCGACATAATCCGTGTAAACACAGAGACCGG
>JBBTXM010000027.1:0-7389 GCA_038062255.1 Patescibacteria group bacterium | reverse complement strand
TCAAAGACAAACACTCGGTTATAAACTTAATTTTGGAGCACCGAGAACTATCCAAGCTATTAAATACGTACATAACCCCTCTTTTAGAATTTGCTAGCAAAGAAGGGAGGGTTCATACGACTTTTAACCAAACGGGCACCGTTACCGGCAGGCTTTCGTCGGATTCCCCGAATTTACAAAATATTCCCATAAGAAGCGACGTGGGCAACAAGATAAGAGAGGCTTTTATGGCGTCAAAAGGATTCAGTCTTGTTTCTTTTGATTACTCTCAAATTGAGCTCAAAATTTTGGCTGTTTTGGCGCGCGACCAAAAGATGATTGAAGCCTTCAGAGTTGGCCTCGATATTCACGCCATGGTCGCTTCGGAAATAAATAATGTTCCTCAAAATAAAGTTACAGCTCAAATGCGTTCGCATGCCAAAACAATAAACTTTGGAATAGTGTTCGGAATGGGCGTGCGGAAGCTGGCGCAAAGTACCGGAATGAGCCAAGCCGAGGCCCAAAAATTTTATGAGGAATATTTCAGCGATTTCCCCAAAATAAAGTCCTATATAGAACAAGTCAAAAAAGAAGCCAAAAGTTTTGGGTTCGTTTCCACCATAATGGGCAGGAAAAGGATTTTTGACCTCGAGAAAATAAAACACGACAGGTTTTTGGAGTCGGAGATGGAAAGAATGGCTTTTAACGCTGTAATACAAGGCTCGGATGCCGATATAGTAAAGAAGGCTATGGTTGAAATTTATAAAAAGCTTAAGGATGGCGAAGTCCGCCCCATTCTGCAGATTCACGACGAATTGCTCTACGAAATACCGGATGATATGATTAAAACAACGGTTTTAGAGATGAAAAAGATTATGGAAAACGTTGTGGATTTTCCGATTCCGCTCAAAGTTGAAATAAAATCCGGAAAGAATTGGGGGGCTATGAACAGTTTAAAAATTTAAAGGTTTAAAGCCAGAGATTTAAAACAATGGTTAAAAAGTTTATTATTTTTTCAGTCACGCTATTTATTTTGATCATTGTTTTGAATTTTGCATTTGCTTCCGCGTCAATATCGGGGGCGGATAAAATCCGTATTTTAAGTTCGGCGATTACAGTTTCAATCGTGGAAATTGCTGTTATTTTCGCGGCTCTGTTTTCTTTTTTCAAATCCGCGAACCGCCTTTCGCAGAAAGAATCTTTGCGTTCATTTGCTTTGAATGCGGTGGATGACGGAGTTGTTTTGTACAACAGTTCTCATCTGGTTTTATTCATGAACTCAAAAGCGGAAGAATTTTTGGGAGTAAAATACGCGGAAGTCGCCGACATGCCTCTGAATCCGGAATTTTCTTTGAGAAACCCGCAATTTAGCAAGCTTATAGGAACAATATTTTATTCCAAACCAGAGCCGGAGCACGACAGGTTTTTTGTAAAGGAATCGGAGATTTCCGTGGGCAAAGAAAAGATTTTCGCTAAAATTTTAAAGCCAAAAGGCCTTATGCAATTCCAGCGGTAATGTTATGTTTTATTTTTTACACGGCCCGAACTCTTTTTTGGCCCTAAAAAAGATAAAAGAAATAAAATCTCTCTTTCTAAAAAAGAGTTCGAATCTTTTAATTGAGGAAATTGACGGCGAAGAGGGCGTTGCCCCCGAGCAAATATACGGGGCCATTCACAACTCAAGCATATTATCGGGAAAAAAGCTTTTCATTTTAAAAAACATTGCCCAATCTTTGCCGGGGTTTAGCGATTTTTTGGAAGAAGGCGCTGAAGACTTAAAAAACTCCAAAAACTTTTTTGTTTTTTGGGAACGCGATATTAAAAAGGGCGAAAAAACTTTTTCGCTTTTGGAAAAACACGCCGAAAAGGTTCAGGAAGCAAAGCCAGAAGAGATTTCGGAGGTTTCTGTCCCAAGAAACGAAATCTTTAGAGTGGTCGGCGACATTTTTTCCCAAAAGGGGTTAAGGGTAATTTTAGTTTTGCAAAGGGCGAGGATGCTTGGCATTATTCCGCGCGATTTAGTTAATGTGATTTTTTGGAACTTTAAAAGGAAATCAAAAATTTCCCAAAAAGAAGCTGGTTTGGCGTATGAAACACTGCTCGCGGATATGAATCTAAAAATGGATTCAAAAAACGAAACGGAAAACTTGGAAAGGTTGGCGCTTTCTATCTCAAAAGCCTAGAAAGTTTTGATTTTATTCTTCCGGCTTTGTTTTTCGGGATAATGCCCACTTTGGCGGATTTGTCTATTACTTTAAAAGCGTAAGAAACCGCTTCTTTGGTTTTTTGAGATTCGGCTTTTTTTACGGCATCCTTAAGCTTGGTTTTCCAGGCCTTGTTCCTAACCGTTCTTCTTTTTGTCTGTCTTAGCGCCTTTTGCGCCGATTTTATTATAGGCATGGGGGTAATCTAGCAGGTTATTTTATAAAATTCAAGTAAACTATTGTTCCATCCACAACAATTCCAATGATGCTTATTATTAAAAATAAAATGGTTGCCAACATTGGAATATTCCTTTTTGTTTTAAGTGACCATAAACAAACCGAAAATATAAACAAAAATCCCCAAAATCCGAATATATCAAAAAATTCCGCAGAAATCATATTTAAATTGTAACATGGTGATATGGAGGGGGGTGAGGTCAAATTTTTTTAATCAAATCTCGGAGTTCTGCGGCTTTTTCAAAGTCGAGCTCCTTTGCGGCTTTTAGCATTTCACGCTCAAGTTCTTTTTTGGAGAGTCTTTTTGCGATGTTTTTTATTTCGTTGTTTTTTTCTTCGCCAAATTCTCCAAATATGTTTTCGCCAATTTCTTTATTTAGTGGTTGAGGGATAACGCCGTTTTTTTTGTTGAATTCTTCTTGGATTTTTCTCCTGCGCGCCGTTTCACTTATCGCAAATTTCATCGATTTGGTAGTTGTGTCGGCATACATGAGCACTGTGCCCTGCGTGTGCCTGGCGGCCCGGCCGATTGTTTGAATCAAGGTTTGCGCGTTGCGCAAAAAGCCTTCCTTGTCGGCATCAAGAATTATAACCAAAGAAACTTCGGGTAAGTCCAAACCTTCTCGCAAAAGGTTTATTCCCACTATTGCGTCGTAGTTTCCTTTTCGCAAATCTCTTAGGATTTTCGGCCGTTCAAGAGTTTTTATGTTCGAATGCAGATACTCAGCTTTTATGTTGCGTTCTTTGAGATACTCGGCCAAATCCTCTGCCATTCTTTTTGTAAGAGTTGTAATTATGGTTCGCTGGTTTTTTTGTATTCTTTTTTCTATTTCTTTTAGAATGTCTTTCATCTGGTCGTCTGCGCGGCGGACTTCTATCAGCGGATCCAGCAATCCAGTCGGACGTATTATCTGCTCAACAATTTTTTCTTTGCTTAAGTCCAGCTCGTATTCCGCAGGCGTTGCGGATACATAAACAATTTGTCCGGTTTTTTTGTCGAACTCCGGAAATTTAAGGGGGCGGTTATCGATGGCGCTTGGCAGCCGGAATCCATGTTCAACAAGCGTTTGTTTTCTTGCGCGGTCGCCGGCATACATTCCCCGTATCTGCGGAACCGACATATGCGATTCATCCATAAAAATCACCGTATCTTTGGGCATAAAGTCCAAAAGTGTGGACGGCGGTTCTCCTTCTTTTCTAAAAGAAAGATGGCGCGAATAGTTTTCTATCCCGTGGGTGTAGCCTGTTTCGCGGATCATTTTGAGGTCGAATTCAGTTTTTTTCTTTATCCTTTCCGCTTCGAGTATTTTTCCATCTTTTTTGAATTTCGAAATTTTTTCTTTGAGTTCCGTTTCAATATTTGAAAGCGCTAGTTCCAATTTTTCCTGCGGAGTTACGAAATGTTTTGCCGGAAATATGTTGAGCGACACAAGTCCGGACTCATTTGATTCGTCGTATATAGATTCTATTGTATTTCCGTTCCATTCTATGCGAATGGAAGCGTCGGCAGACGGCGTTATGAATTTTATTGCTTCCCCTTTTACTTTAAAAAGCCCCGGGCGCTGTTCGAAATCGTTTCTTTCGTAGCGGAGTTCGGCAAGTTTTCGCAGGAAGTTTCTTTGAGTGATTTGCGTTCCTTTTTTTATCAAAAACGCCGCTTTTTTATATTCTTCCGGGTCGCCGATTCCGTATATGCACGAAACAGAAGCCACAACCACAAAATCGTTGCGTGTTAGAATCGAGGCGGTGGTAGCGTGGCGCATTGTGTCTATAAACTCGTTTATGCGGGCATCTTTTTCTATGTATGTATCTGTCTGCGGAATATACGCCTCCGGCTGGTAATAGTCGTAGTAGGAAACAAAATAGTGGACGGAGTTTTTGGGGAAAAATGTTTTAAATTCTTGGTAGAGTTGGGCGGCAAGAGTTTTGTTATGCGAAATTACCAGTGCCGGACGGCCTAAATTAGCTATAACATTTGCCATAGTAAAAGTTTTTCCGGAACCGGTAACACCCAAAAGAGTTTGATGCCGGTTTCCAGATTTTAGCGATTTGGTTAATTCCGCAATCGCCCCGGGCTGATCGCCCGCGGGTTTATATGGTTGGCGAAGTTTGAATGTTGACATAATTAACTATTTTTTATATCATAGTTTTAGATTTTTCGGAAGTAAGACTAAGAATATGAATGAAGATTGGAAACCGGATCCAAGAGTTATAGAAGTGCTTGAAAAAGAAGCAAAAAAACACGCCGGAAAAGCTATTATGATTAGTTCCGATAAAGAAATGACTGTTGAGAATATTTTACAGGAAGTGAAAAATGGAACAGAAGACGGGAAACGACTCCACGGTTATTTGCTAGAATATTTATCGAAAAAAGATCAGAAATAATAATTTAGATATGAAGCCGCGCAAAAGCGCGGCTTTTGTGTGGTTTAATAAGATTATATCACCGCACGACCACTGTTCGAATTTCATCGAAATAAATTCTACTTCAATATACTGAAGTAGATAAAGGCACACACAGTATTATGAATGCAGAGTTAAAAATTTATCCACATTGTAAAAATTTTCACTATAATATATTGTAGTGAGAATATGCCACATGTTTCGAGCAAAAAATTAAATAAAAAGATTTACCAAAAAATTGGAGACGAATTTATCCAGTTTGTTTTAGAATTAAAATCTTCTAGTGATGCAAAAAGTTTTCTTACTAATCTGTTGACCAAAACCGAACGGATTATGTTGGCGAAACGGCTGGCAGTTATTTGTATGTTAATGCGCGGCTATTCATTTGAAGCAATACAACAAACCCTTCAAGTAAGTCCTGCAACGGTTGATAAGTTTTGGAAAATTATACAACAGTATCCGAATTCTTTTTCGGTTATTCGTTTGCGGATTGAAACAAAATCAAAATCTGGTTTTTGGAAAGTTTTGGGCGATTTTTTGGAAAGCATGTTTTTGTTAGAAAACGGAAAAAAAAGAAAAATAAACATAATGAGAAAATTGCGATTTGGGGCGCCACATTTAGGTACAAGCAAAAAAGTGTTTCATTAATTCTACTTCAATATATTGTAGTGAAAATTTTTAATATCAGTTTTTCACTCAGGATTTTTATGATAAGATTTATTCATGATAGCTTCGATTGAGGGGAAAATAATACTAAAAGAGGCCAGGTTTGTTGTGCTTGAAGTCGGCGGCGTTGGTTATAAAGTTTTTTTATCTTTGTCTTCTATCGCCAAGGTGAAACTTGGCGAAATCGCGAAATTTTGGACGCACCTTCATGTGCGCGAAGATGCTATGGAATTGTACGGATTTTGGGAAAAGGATGAGATGGAATTTTTTGAGAATTTAATTTCGATTTCCGGCATCGGCCCCAAGTCTGCGCTTGGAATTATTTCTCTAGCGCCCGCGGCGACTTTGAAAAAAGCAATATCGTCCGGAGACACCTCGTATCTTACAAAGGTTTCCGGAATTGGAAGAAAGACGGCCGAAAAAATAATTTTGGAACTGAAAGATAAATTTGCCGGAGCTCAAGCCCCAATCGGGGCCGAAACCGAACACGACCCAGACATTTTAGATGCTCTTATTTCCTTGGGTTATACCCAAAAGGAAGCAAGAGACATGATTCAGCGCATTCCTTCCGGAATCAAAGGCCGGGAAAATCGCTTAAAAGAAGCTTTGCGAAAATGATTTGGTGGCACCATTTGAGAGAATATATTGATAAATCCGGAATTGAAAACCCTGGAGAAAAAAAATTAAAAAGTTTTTGGGAAATGCTCGAGGAAATATTTTTTAGGAACGCAGTTGACGCTCTTTATTTCTGGCTCGGATTATTTACTTATTTGTATTTATTTTTAGTTGGGTTTTTGTACCTTGCGGGGCTTTCTTTCCACGAAAATTTATCAACAAAAATAGTTCAATCTTTAGCCGAGCCGTATCTTGGAGCTGCGGCAATTTATACTATTTTAAAAGAAAGCAGGAAAAGGGTTGGGGGTTCTCCTTCGCGCCACTGGGGAGAAGTATTTGTTACATTATGGTTCTTGCTTTTGGTGTTTTCGTCGGCTGCCGCATTGTTTTCGGACGCGTTTGTTTTCAACGACACGCTTGAGCTTATAATAAAACTTGCTCTTTCTGTCGGCATAATTTATGTTGGAGGAGCAATACATAGGCCATGATGGACAAATTACTAAACACCATAAAAAAGTTTATACCAAAACCGGTTTTTAGTTTTTTTCAGCCGTATTACCACTGGCTGCTTTCTTTTTCTGCGGCCATGTTATACGGATTTCCTTCAAAAAAGCTAAAAGTAATCGGAGTTACCGGGACAAATGGCAAATCAACGGTTGTTGCAATGCTCCACGCGATTTTGGATGAAGCGGGAGGGGGCGTGGCATCGGTGTCCTCGTTGAGATTTAAAATAAAAAATCGCGAATGGAAAAATACTCTCAAAATGACTATGCCGGGGAGGTTCAAGCTTCAGAAATTTTTGCGGGATGCTGTTTCTGCCGGCTGCAAATACGCTGTTATAGAAACAACATCAGAAGGCATTAGGCAATTTCGTCACAAAGGAATCAATTTTTTTATGGCGGTTTTGACAAATGTTACTCCAGAGCATATAGAGTCGCATGGTTCGTTTGAAAATTACCGCGCAGCAAAAGCAAAGCTTTTTTACGGGGCCAAAGTACACGTTTTAAACAAAGATGATTCGAACTTAGAGTTTTTTTGCAAAATACCGGCGCAAAAAAAAGTTTTATACTCAAAGAAAAATTTGCCTGCAGACTTGCATATAAAGTTGGAGGGAGATTTTAATTTGGAAAACGCCGCCGCGGCTTATTTTGCGGCAAAAGAACTGGGAGTACCGGAAGACACCATAAAATCATCATTGGAAAAAATAGAATTTATTCCGGGGAGGCTGGAATTTATTCAAAGACAGCCGTTTTTAGTTATCGTGGACTACGCGCATACGCCGGAC
>JBBTXM010000026.1:0-5174 GCA_038062255.1 Patescibacteria group bacterium | reverse complement strand
CCTTATTAAGGAGAGAGGGATTTTTTTTGTTTCCCCTCTCCTTAGCAAGGAGGGGGATTAAGGGGGAGGTGTGTTATAATATTTTTATGGCAAGAAATGTTTTAGATATTTTGATTGCCCAAAAGGAGCTGGACGACAGAGAGGCTGCCGAGATACGGAAAGAATCCAAAAAAAAGAGTATTTCCGTCGAAGAAGAGCTTCTTCTGCGCGGTTTGAGCGATGAAGCCATTTTGAAAGCCAAGGGCGAGGCTCTTGGAGTTCCCGTAATGGTTGTTCGCAATAAAAAAGCGGATTTTGAACTTTTAAAGCACATGCCCGAAGAATCGGCTAGGCACTACCAAATAGCGCCATTGGGAATGGATAACGGAGTTATGCAGATAGGAATGGTGGACCCCGAAAGCACGGAGGCCAAAGAGGCTCTGAAATTCATTGCCTCCAGGCTAAATATGCCTTTTAAAATTTATCTTATTTCAAAAAAAGATTTCGACGGCCTCTTGGAGGGCTACAAAGGAATTTCCGGCGAGGTGAGCAAGGCTTTGGGAGAATTGGAATCCGCCCTGGGAGCGGAGGGGCTCGCTTTGCCGAAAGTTCCGCAAAAAGAAGGCGTGGCGTTTGTGGAAGAAGCGCCTATTATCAAAATTGTTGCCGTTATTTTGAAGCACGCTACGGAAGGGCGAGCTTCGGATATCCACATAGAGCCCGAAAGAGACAAGCTAAGGGTGCGGTTCAGGGTGGACGGCGTTTTGCACACGAGCTTATCGCTTCCGGCGCATGTCCACGAGCCGATACTTTCGCGCATCAAGATTCTTACCAATATGCAGTTGGACGAAAAGCGCAAACCCCAAGACGGGCGATTTTCGGCAAGGATTGAAAATAGGGAAATAGATTTCAGAGTTTCCACATTTCCAACGTATTTCGGGGAAAAAGCTGTTTTGAGGATTTTGGATTCCGAAGCCGGAATCAAAAAATTTGAAGACTTGGGCCTCGATGGCAAAAATTTAGAAATTGTAAAAGAGGGGCTCGAAAAGCCTTATGGCCTTATTTTGATAACCGGACCTACTGGTTCCGGAAAATCCACAACGCTTTACGCGATGCTTGATTATTTAAACAAAGAAAAATGGAACATCGTAAGCCTCGAGGATCCGATTGAGTATTCTATTGAAGGGGTAAACCAATCGCAGGTACGGCCGGAAATAGGCTACGACTTTGCCGAAGGAATCAGGCATATTTTAAGGCAGGACCCGGATATTATCATGGTTGGAGAGATTCGCGACAAAGAAACCGCCAAGCTTGCAATTCACGCGGCGCTTACCGGCCACCTTGTGTTTTCAACTTTGCACACCAACAACGCCATTGGAGTTATCCCGCGCCTTATAGACATGGGGGTTGACCCGTATTTAATTGCGCCGACTCTAAACTTGGCCATAGCGCAAAGATTGGTCCGAAAGCTTTGCGACGAATCGCGCGATGAAGTCGCGATAGAAGGTTCGGTAAAGGATGCGATTATGGAAGAGGTTCGCGAAATGCCGGAGACCGTCCAAAAATCTCTCAAGATTCCGCCAAAAGTCTACAGGGCCAAACCTTCCGCCATATGCCCAAGCGGACCCAAGGGCAGGCTCGCGCTTTTTGAAATTTTATCAATGACAAAAAGTTTGGAAAAATTAATTTTATCCAAGCCGTCCGAAACGGATGTCGAAGAAGAAGCCAAGAAACAGGGCATGGTTACTCTGAAGCAAAATGGTATAATGAGGGTGCTCGAAGGAAAAATCGGGTTAGAAGAACTTTTTGAGGTAACATAAAAAAATGAAAAAAGGATTTACAATAATAGAACTTCTTGTAGTGCTTTCGATAATCGCGGTGCTTTCTTCCGTGGGTATTACGTTTTTTTCAACAGCTGCTTCAAAAGGCAGGGATGGCAGAAGAGAACAAGATATTAAAGAAATTCAAAATATTTTGGCGCTATATGCCAACAACAGGGGGCAGTATCCAGTTTGTAATCCAGAAGTTGTGATAAACGGCGCGACTGACTGTTTGTCTGTAGCGATTATCGGAGAAGGTTCGGCTATTTCGACCCCAAGGGATCCTAGGCACGGGGTAGGAACTGGTTCGTGCGGAGATGTCGGGTTTTTTAGCTACTGCTATGTTTCGTCAAATGGGCAAACTTATACTTTGAGATATTTATTGGAAACGGATTCGATACCGGGCAAAAGCCAGGGTTGGAATAGCGCTAGCCCGTAAACAGCCATGAACCCCGTTAGAAATCGCGAACGCACAATAAAAATATGATAAATTCAAAAAAGTCAAAATTTATAGGCAATAATACGGAACGCAGAGCGCTTTTTGCGCGCGCGTTCTATTTCTAACGGGGTGAAAGCCCTGATTATAGACGACGACGACTTTTTGCTCGATATTTATTCGACGAAGTTCAGAGAATCCGGATTCGAAGTTGAAATATCGAAAGAAGGCAAGGATGTTGAATCAAAAGCAAGAGAATTCAATCCCGATTTGATTTTGCTTGATTTGGTAATGCCGAATATTGATGGTTTTGAAATACTTAAAATTTTAAAAAAGGACGGAGTCGCTCCCAATGCTAAAATATCAATATTGAGCAATCTCGACCAAAAAGAGAATATCGATAAAGGGTTGAGCCTTGGGGCAGACGATTACATAATAAAAGCCGATTTCACCCCTTCGGAGGTGGTGGAAAGAGCGAAAAAACTATTAACCCCGTTAGAAAATCTACAAAAATGAATTATTTCTATAAAAAAAATTATATAATATTTATAAAGTTTGAATTTGGTCGTTCAAACATTGGGTTAATTTTCTAACAGGGTGGATTACGAAAAACTTTTAGGAGAATTAATAGACAACGCGGTCAAATCGAACGCTTCCGATATTCACCTTTCCGCGGGAATCCGCCCAACGCTTCGAATAACCGGCCAGCTTTTGCCTATTTCCAAAGAACAAGTTTTGTCTCCAAAAGACACCGCGGGATTGGCGGAGGCAATGCTTGGCAAAGAAGCTTTTGAAAAGTTTTTGGAATCGCGCGAGAAAGATTTTTCCTATTCTTTTAAAGAAAAGGCGCGGTTTCGAGTAAATGTTTTTTTCCAAAAAGGATACATTGGCATAGCAATGCGCCTTGTCCCTGTGAAAATAAAAAGCTTGGAGGAACTTTTGCTGCCTCCCAATCTTGCCGATTTCACCAAGAAAGAACAGGGATTTTTCCTTGTTGTGGGTCCCACGGGGCACGGCAAATCCACAACTCTTGCCTCCATGATTGATTCAATAAACCACCAGAGGTCGGAACACATAGTTACCGTGGAAGATCCGGTAGAATATATTTTCACTCCGGACAGGTCAATTATTGAGCAAAGAGAAGTCGGTTTCGATACAAACGATTTCCACACAGCGCTGCGTTCGATGTTCAGGCAGGACGTTAACGTGGCAATGATAGGCGAAATGCGCGATTACGAAACAATCGCCGCGGCGGTTACCGCGGCGGAAACCGGCCACTTGGTCTTTTCTTCTCTGCACACTAACAATGCGTCCCAAACTATTGATAGAATAATTGATTCATTTCCGGCGAACCAGCACCAGCAAATAAGAGCCCAGCTCGCCGGTTCTCTTTTGGGAGTTTTTTCGCAAAGGCTTGTGCCCAGGCTTTCGGGCGGGCTTATTCCAGCGTACGAGCTTTTGATAGCCAACGATGCTTCTCGAAACTTGATCAGGGAAGGTAAGAATTATGAAATAGATTTGGTTATTGAAACCGGTTCCGGAGCCGGAATGGTAAGCTTTAACAGGTCGCTTGCCGATCTTGTGAGAAAAGGAGAAATTTCCATGGATAGCGCCACGGCTTTTTCATTAAACCCCAGAGAGCTTAACGCGCTTTTTTAAACTATGCAATTCAAATACACAGCCCGCACCCAGGAAGGAAAGCAATCGCAAGGCGCCATAGACGCTGGAACCATTGATTTGGCGGTTAGCGCGCTGCAGCGCAAAAATTTGATAATCACGTCAATTGAGCCTATGGGCGAAAAAAAATCTATTTTTTCGTTGAACTTGTTTGACTCCGTAAAAATGCAGGATGTCGTAGTGCTTTCGCGGCAGCTTTCGATTCTTTTTGAGTCCAAGGTGCCCATAGTAAGTTCTTTTAAAGTAATAATCGGCGAAACCGAAAACAAAACCCTGCAGAGGCATGTGTCGGAAGTTCTCGACGATATCCAAGGCGGAATGGCTTTGTGGCAGGCGCTTGGGAGGCATCCGAAAGTTTTTTCAAAATTTTATGTTTCAATGGTTAGATCCGGCGAAGAGTCTGGAAAACTTGAGGAAATTTTTAAATTTTTGGCTGATTATTTGGAAAGGACTTACGAACTCCAAAGAAAAGCTCGGAACGCGCTTATTTACCCAGCGTTTGTTCTTTCGGCATTTGTGGCTGTAATGGTATTGATGCTTGTTTTCGTAATCCCAAGGCTTTCTACAATTTTGCTTGAAACCGGGCAAGATATTCCTTTTTATACGCAAGTTGTAATTTCGCTTTCGCAATTCTTGCGTTCTTTTGGCTTGGTGCTCGTGGTATTTTTGGCGATTTTGGGAGTTTTGCTTTCGCGCTACGCCCGCACTGAAAAGGGAAGCCTCTATTTTGCCCGCCTATTGGTTTCGATTCCAATAATCGGAGGGCTCTACAAGAAAATTTACTTGTCCAGAATTGCGGACAACCTAAGCACTCTTCTTTCGGGAGGCATTACGGCAGTGCGGGCGTTGGAAATTTCTTCGGAAGTTGTGGGCAACGAAATTTATCGGAAAATAATGCTCGATGCGCTGGAATCGGTGAAAGGCGGTTCGATGATTTCGGATTCTCTAGCTAAATACAGCGATATCCCATCGATTTTTTACCAAATGATAAGAATAGGCGAAGAAACTGGGAGGCTGGATTTTATTTTAAATAATCTTGCGGGCTTTTACAGGAGAGATGTAAACAATATGGTCGATAACCTGGTAAGTCTTATCGAACCCATTCTTATTTTGGCTCTCGGGCTTGGGGTTGGGGTGTTGGTGGCCTCCGTACTTATCCCCATTTACAATATTTCAACGGCGTTTTAAATGTGCTATCATGAATATATATGAAAAATAAAAAAGGTTTTACATTAATAGAATTGCTTGTGGTTATCGCCATA
>JBBTXM010000025.1:3610-10776 GCA_038062255.1 Patescibacteria group bacterium | reverse complement strand
GCGAGGCGAACCCTTCAAACTTGCAAATTCCTATGTGGTGCTCGGGGTGGGAGTTGAACCCACACGCCTTGCGGCGCAGCATCTTAAGTGCTGTGTGTCTGCCAGTTCCACCACCCGAGCGTAAAATCTTTATATCATTTTAAATCAAAAACCCCAAGAATGAAACTTGGGGTTATTTTTCGTGGGTTCCAAAAACTATGTCGGCAGGGCATTCTGGGAAAAAGTTCAAGTTTTTTTGCCGTTTTCTGTGATGGCCTTCCAAATGGTTGTTTATTTGCCGTTGCCGAATTGGTCCGAGCGCTGTTTTTTGAATAATAAAGCGGTCAATGGCATTGTCGCCGATATGCGTTAAATGATGGGCGATTTGGTAAAAGAAGTTAAAGCAAAAAGTTATGCTCAAAAAAAATGGAAATGCCCAAGGATGCGGAAAAATATAAATAAACGCGAAAAAAATGATTAAAAACAATATCGGGAATATATTCCATGAGGTAACAGTTCCTTTATGGCGGAGTATGTCGCGCGAAGTCAGGTTATTTCCATGGAATGACTGGTGGTGCTCTCTGTGGCCTTCATAAAGTCCATTTAAAATTGGAACGCGCCATTCAATATGCAATAAGAATCGGTGGTAGCCGTATTCAAAAAGAATATAGAAGGCGGTTCCCAATACGAGTAAGTCTAAAGTTTTGAGCGGGCTTTCAATGAGCGTGCGCCATTCTATTCCAAAAATCCAAAAAGTTATTGCAAAAACCGAAATAGACGCAATAGTTGATTTTATAATTTCCTTGTGTAGCCTCATTTACAATTCTCCGTTTTTGTTCTATCATCGTTTTAGCACAGATTGACAACAAAATGAAAGGAACAAAAAATGCTTACGATAATGATGTTTTTGGTTTTGCAGGAGTTGTTTGTGGAAGTCGGAGCCGGCGGAGGAACTAGTTTTACAGACACAAGGATTCATCCGCATATTTCGGCGCAGGCAACCGTGTATCCGTTAAAAAATTTTGGAGCGTTTTACAGGTTTTCTTTGAGCAATCCAAACTTCTTAATCAAACCGCCGTTTTCAATAGACAAAGCAGAGCGTTTGCATGTGCTTGGGAGCTCCATAAGATTCGCCAATGGAAATATTCAGCCGTGGATTGAGCCTGGTGTTGCGTGGTACAGAGAGAGAGTCCGAGTATCGCTTTTTAACGATATTATTTTTGAAGAAATACAGGGGCGTACGGCGGTGTCTTTGAGCGGAGGAGTTAATATCCAAATGCCTTGGCGCAAATTGCGGAGGTTATATTTTGTACCAGCCGGCAGAATTGTTGGCGGAAGAAGGCCGTTTTGGGAGGCTGACGCTGGCTTTGCGTGGAGATTCGGCGGTCCGAAAAATACGAGGTGAAAATGCGAAAAATCACTTTAATTATTCTGAATGTTTATTTTTTTTCCGTTTCGGCACTTTCCCAAAACAGGGTCGGTTTGGATAGAATCGACGCCATGATTGACCGTTCCGCGGTTGGCGATATTCCGAGGTTTTTAATGGAACAAACCGCGGGCACGGGCGTTATGGACGTAAAAATTTGGGCTTGGTGGGGAGGAATTGATCAATTTCCACCAACAGCGGAAAAGCCGCCCGAAGAAAACGGCTTTTGGGTAGTCCCGGGTATTAGGATGAAAGGCTGGCACCGTTACAAGTTTGAAGAACTGGACCGCGTAATAAGTGCGACTAAGATATACAATCTTTCCGTAGCCCTTGCGATTCACGGCCCGCCGAAATGGCCCAGGGGAGACGTGTGCGAATATGATTTTGGTACATATCACCCATGCGGAGTAATACGGCAGAGCCATTTTGAAATTTTCCCAAACTCTTTATTTGATCTTGCCTACTATTTGGCGTTGCGGTATCCGGAAGTAAAATATTTTATCGCGTATAACGAACCCAATTTGCCGTACGCGTTTTTGCCGGAAAAGCCTTACCCCGGAGGTAGTTTGCTCAATGCCTATATTCAACTTGCGTATTGGCCGGTTTCGGACGGCGTGCGCGCGACTGGGCGCGAGGTATACGTGGTGGGGCCGGAAATCACTTTGCAAGATGTTGAAAATGAATTTGGAGAAACCAGGTGGTTTGAAGACTGGATTATTCCGATAATGGAATATTACCCGAATCTTTTTGATGTAATAGGAGTCCACAATTACGCGGTTGACGCAAACCAAACTCTGGAAAAAATGGAAAAACTGCAAAAAACTCTAGTAAGATTTCCACATGCAACGCAAAGGATTTGGCTTACCGAATACAATTTCGGCACGCAAAAAGAATCTCTTACTAGAACAGATATTCATGTTTTTTCCCAGTTGCTGAATTTGTACTCGAACCAATGGTGGGAAAGAAGTTATTTATTTACTATGATGGATAGCTTGATTTTTACCGACGACGCCAACTTTGGCCAAAAAAAACCTTTGTATGACTTTTTTAAATTATTGGTTCAGCATTATAATTAAAAAACAAAACCCCGTTGTTTTTGGAACGACGGGGTTATTTTAATATTTTTTCTATAAACTTTTGCGTTGCTTCTGTTTCTTTTTCTATGGTGTAATCAATCGCTTCTTTGCTGATTGATAGAAATCCAAGATCTGGATGCGGTAGGTATTTGGGCATCACTAGATAAAGTTTTTTTCCTTCTCGTTTGGCTCTCTTTCTCGCTTCTTTGAAAAGTAAAGTAAAAATTCTTCTGATATGTATATCGGTTTCCGAAAACCACATTTCGATGACATTTTTGGGATTTGAGCGCTGTTTTTTACGGCTCTTGGTGAATGCAAATACGGTGTCACAACCAGCATCAAAAGCGTATTCTACGGGGAAGGGATTTGTTGCTCCGATATCGCAAAAATATTCTCCGTCTATTTTTACTGGTTCAAAAACCGGCATCAATGCCGATGCGGCGCGCAGGGCCAATAGAAGTTCCGGAACCGACTTTGGGGTTAAAATGCGTTCCTGGCCGGTTTCCAAATGCCGTACAAAAATATTCATCGGCGGGCTGTTTTTTAGATATGCCTCCAGGTCAAAATTGTTTTGCACGATATTTATCAGGGGTTCTATATCCAAAATGCTTTTTAGAAAATAGAGGTCATGTTCTTTAAGGGTGGAAATTGCAAATTCGCTAATCGAAGCAAATTGTTTTGGGTTTGAAAACTCGCCGTTGGGAAAATCGCGCGCTATTTTTAACGTTGTGGCTATTGTTCTTTTTAAAAACCAGACAATTTGCAAAATATTGTGTTTTTGAAATTTAAAATCGCGCATCCACTCTTTCCAGCCATCATGCTTTTTAAACGGGGCTATGAATTGGCGAGCGTCTTTGAAAACTTTTTTGAGAGAGGGATTCAAATCAAATATCGCGTACGGAGAGGTTATGCATTTTTGCCAAATTTCTATGGCATCCGGGCTAAGCCCATTTAATGCTCCAACGGAAACGTTTCCGTTCCAGTCCGGATGTATTCCAGCCTTGTGGAATTCGCGCAGTTGGACAGCCTGGATTAATCCCATGCATCCTCCTCCGCAGCGGACAAAACCTATTTTGCCGAATTTTTTATGAGGCACAAAACATCACCTGCCTTTCAAAAATCTTCTGCTTCCAAGGTAGCGCCAAAGTATTAAAAAATCAATTGCTTGCACTGAGTTTGTTGAAGTGTGCGGCCAGCGAGAATCGAACTCGCGTCTGGTCCTTGGCAAGGACCCATTCTACCACTAAACCATGGCCGCGTATTTACGTGCTGGGGGGGAGAGTTGAACTCCCACGGGATTTCTCCCACTAGCTCCTAAGGCTAGCGCGTCTGCCATTTCGCCACCCCAGCTTGAATGAGATTCTAACTCTGAAGTCCAAAAGTGACAACTATCGCTTTTACTATTCCCCAAACCGATACCATTAAGGTAAGCCCGATTATGCCGTAAGTTATTTTTTGGCGCGCGTCTTTAATTTTCTTTTCGTCTCCAGCGGCGGTCATGTACTCAATTACTCCCCACAAAAACACTACCGTGCCGGCGGTAAATAAGATTCCGATTATTTGCCTCATTATTTGGTCTACTTTTGCTAAAAGATCGTAAATTGAAGGCATGGTTAAGTAAAAAAGTTTTTTAAAACTTCTATAATTCCTCTTGCTCCCCAAATTATCGCAAGCCCTACAATTCCCCAAATCATGTGGCGTTTTCCCTGTGTGCGCTTGTCTTCGTTTGACGCTCCGGCGATAAACTCAACAACTCCCCACAAAAAGAGCATAGTGCCCGCAACTATTAATATGCTTTCGATGGGGATTAAAATCTTGATTTTGAGCGTATTTACAACTTCCGCCATAGTGGCTTAATAGTATCATATTTGCTATAATAAGGACATGTATAATTGGTCTACGGACATAAAAAAGCTTTCGCGCGATAAAAAAGGTTTCAATATTTGGAAGTTGGAACAAATGATTAATTTTGGCTTAGGAGGGAAAAAACTTAAAAAAAGAGAGCTAAAAAAGTACTGGCCTATTATTAAAATTGATCCTCTTAGGCGGAGGTTTTTAAGCTTGCTTTTGAATGAAAAGTAGCATTTTAAGCGCAAATCAGATTTTGTTTTTAGAAAAAGCGGGCAAAAATAAGTTTTTGGCTGAAAATTTT
Organism: Patescibacteria group bacterium; assembly: GCA_038062255.1. GTDB lineage: Bacteria > Patescibacteriota > Minisyncoccia > UBA11713 > 2-01-FULL-45-33 > JBBTXM01. The sequence goes on along the minus strand of JBBTXM010000025.1, from coordinate 6,143 downwards.
TATTTAAGCGGCGGGACTCCTCTTGCCGAAGTTTATCTTAAACATCGCTACAGTGAAGATTTGGATTTTTTTTCTGAACAAGAATTTGATATTTTGAATATCAACATTTTTTTAAAAAATATAAAAAAAGAACTCGGCATAAAAAAAATGGATTTTGAACAAAGTTTTAATCGCAATTTATTTTTTTTGCATTTTAAAAATGAGATTTTAAAAATTGAATTTACTTATTTTCCATTTACTCGTTTGGAGAAAGGGAAAAAAATGCACAATATCACAATAGATAGTTTGTTTGATATCGCAGTAAATAAACTCTTTACGGTTTACCAAAGAACTAAAGCGCGCGATTTTATAGATTTATTTTTTATTTCAAAATACACCGGATTTTCTATTTCATATCTCATTAAAAATGCCAAAGCTAAGTTTGACTTCCATATTGACCATTTGCAGTTGGGAACCCAATTTATAAAAGTGGAAAGCGCCAAGGATTATCCCCGCATGATTAAAAAACTAGACAAAAATGAGCTTAAAAAATTCTTCATAAATGAGGCTAAAAAGCTCAAAAATGACATATTGACATAAGGCTCATTTGGGTGTATAATTAAAGGCAGAATCATTAACTTCAGTTAAGCCCGCCTACGCACAAGCTACGGCGCGGCAAGGGAGAATTCCGATGAAAAATTTGACGACTTTGTTGGTTGTTGTAGCGATTCTGTTTTCGGCCGTTCCGGCAATTGCTCAAATGACTGTTTCTCAGATGGCCATGTCAGCAGACGACGGTCAAGTTTCCAAGGCGGTTCAGTCTCGGTCCAGGTACCGGGGGTTCGTTGGCCCGCATGATGGATGCGCAATTCGTGGACGACATGTACACGATGTTAATTGGGCTCCGGCATCGGTGGCTGCCAGGCCAAACTCGGTTCCATCGGATTCGACAGTGCCATCTTCCGACGAAAAGCTTGGCGAGCATGAAGTGATGCGGGTTTTTTTGGACAAAGGCTTCGCATCGGCGCCAAACGACGCCAGCGCAGACTTTATTGTGGAAATTCGAGCGTTTACGGAAAAACGTTTGAAATGTCCTTCCTACGGTTATCGATACTCCAATCGCCGGATTTGTTATCTTGAACCGGAAAGGGTGGTGTACATTACCGTTAAAGACAAGGAAGACAAATCCATTGCTGTCGGCGAAGGGGACGATAAAGAACTTCGCCAGGCAGTCAGGGATGCAGCTGAAAACGCTTTGGACAAAATAAAAGAAAAAGGAAAGTCGGTATACATTTACGATTTTTCCTAAAAAAACGCAAAAGGCGCTCAAACGAGCGCCTTCGCTTTTTTAAAAAAATTTACTGCAGTCCTCCTGGTCCGCTAGGAACTCCCTCGCCTCCAACTCCGAATGTGGCTACTATCGCTCGAATTATTCCCCAAATTGCCACCATGAAGAAAAGTCCGATTATTCCGCTTGTGATGTATGTTTTGGCTGTGGCCGCCTTCTTTTCGTCGCCGGCTGCGGTTATGTACATTACAATACCCCACAAAAACACAACAGTTGCTACAACCATCAAAATCGGGATTATCGTTCCCAAAAGGTCGTCGATTACGGAGAGTATTTCAAACGCGTCTGTTTGCGCAAAAGCCAAAAGCGGAAGCGTTGCCCCGAAACTTACAGCCATTTTTAATAATGTTTTGTTCATAATATTAAATAATACTAATCTACAAATCTTATCCGAATGATACAAATATTTGTTGCATTCGCATACCATTCGTTGATTTGAATTCTTTTAATTTCGACCTTTTTCATTATACCAAACCTATAATCCTTCGGCAAAATTGACTACCGCTTCTGCCAGGAATTTTGCTCCCACGATAATCGCGGCTCCTATTACTGCCCACTTGAAGCCCTCTTTTGCCGTTTCAAGCTTCTTTTCATTGCCTCGGGCGGATACAAACAAAAAGCCCGAGTACACAATAAATATTATAGCAATTGGGAGGCCGATTGCTACCGCCAAATCTGAAATGGCGGTTATAAGTTCGCCGATTGTCTCGGATTTTAGCGGGTTTTCTATGGCAATGGCCCAATTTTTGAACATGGATTTATTATATCACCACCTAAATTCAAAATGAATGTGGTTTGTCTGAGGAACGGAACAAGCCGGTATGTGCTCTCCTTTTTCATTTTCACATCTGGCAACAGTAGTTACACCGCCAGCGGCGTTTATTAGCGACTTGTAAACCGCTTGAGTTTGTGTGTTTGGCACCACATCAACAACCGGATTGCCCGGTCTGTGTCTTGTATTTTCGGAATGAAGATGTGTTTCCGTGCCGCCGGAAAGCACGAATTTGCAATCCAAGGTTTCTTGGTCCGAACAGTAATCTTGAAGTTGGCGAAGATAGTCGACTGTGCTTTTTGGAAGCCCGGCGACATTGGTGCAGTTCGCGCATCTTGAATCGTTGGGTAAGGCGCATTGACACGGCCGTTTGTTTATCGGCACTCTTGCTCCAGGCAAAGAAAATCCTTCCAGCGCGTCGCGCGCGTCTGCTT
>JBBTXM010000025.1:0-3600 GCA_038062255.1 Patescibacteria group bacterium | reverse complement strand
TTTCGATAATTCAGGAATTTCTGGTTCAAGCGGGTCTGGGCATTCTTCTATTTCTTGCCAGGCGATTGTAAAATCTTCGTTGACTAGAGTTTTTAAAATTGTGTCCACAATAAGCCACGCGGCGAATGCTATTACGATTCCAAATATCGCTGACGTGATAAGTCCTTTTGCAGTTTCCGTTTTTTTGGGGTTGCCTCCGGAAGTAAGATAAATAAATCCGCCAGCTATAAGGACTATTATTAAAATTGGAGTCGCAAGCTTGAACAAAAGAAATTTTATGACTTTATCCGCAAGCGCCCAGATATCGCAAATGGTGCAAAGTTTTCCACCTTCAAAACCGCAAGTCAATAAGCCAGATTCTTCTCGCACGGGGCCGACAAAGTCTTGAGCGAAAGCCGGAAAAGCAAAAAGAGCAAATAAAACAACAAAAAATATCAAATTTTTATTATTTAATTTCATTTATTTTGGCCCTTGCTTTTGCGATGGCGTTGCGCAGAATTGTCTGCCCCGTTGCCACCTCTTCTATTAAATCTGAAAATATTTTGTTTACTTTCACAGGGTCCGGATTTACCCAAAAATCGAGCGACAATACGCTCTCTGCAAACACGGCTCTTTTGGGGTCGCTTTGGTATGAAGAAAACAAATCCCTCCGCGGAGAAGCATCATTTTTTAGATCGGAGTAAAGTTTCGAATTATTTTTTTGCGCCCAAAATCTTACAAACGCCCATGCCGGCATATAGTTGCGAGAAGCTTTCGGTACAACTCCGCCGAACAGGTTGCCATAAGTCGTTCGTTTGGAATCCAAAGACGGCAAGTGCGCCACGTCAAAATTTAGATGGGGGTTTTTTTCTTTAAGTTCTTGAATTTCTGAAGATTTTCCTATGTACATCGCGAGTTTTCCGGAGATAAACATTTCTTTGGCTTCTGGGAACGCCGGGTTCCAGCTGTGCGAGGCTTTTTGCGGGTTTCCGAATTCCGAGAAAAACCTTAGGGCCGATTCAGCTGGCCTTATAAACGCCCCTTCGGATTGTATGCCGTCGCCCAGCACCAATTTTCCCGAAGAGTCTATGATTTTTTCTCCTGACTGCAAAAATAAAGCGGTTAGTATTTCGGGCGCGTATTTTATGTTTTTGGCTCTTCCCAAAGCGGAGCCCGCGATTAAAATGTTGCCAATAGAATCTTTTTGCGTAAGAAGCTGGGAAGTTTCTAAAAATTCGTCCCAAGTTTTTGGGGGGAGGGCGATTCCCTTATCCGTAAACAAATCTTTGTTCCAATAGAGAACCAAAGTATCTCCGTACAGGGGGATTCCGTAGACTTCTTTTTTTGTAGTCAAAAACTGCGCCGCGGAATCGGCGTATTGCTGGAGAATTTCGCGCTCTGTTACAAAAAGAGGAGGGGCGGATGAAAGCTTATCCAAATGTTTTTTGAGGTATGTAGACGGCAAAACAAAAACATCCGGAGATTCTCCGCGGGCAATGGCGTTTAGAAGTTCTTCTTCGAAATTTGCCAGAGTTTTTTGCCTGTATGTTACCGAGGCTCCGGAATTTTCTTCAATAAATTTTTGAGAAATCGCGTTGAATATTTTTGCGTCATCGAAACCCCAAACTGTAAGCCTCGAGTTTCTAAGGGTTTCGTCTTTCAGTCCGGGCAAAATTCCAACCACCACCAAAAGAACTATCAATACTAAAAAAATAGCTCCGCCAATCAATACTTTTTGAAGTTTTGTAAGATTTTCCACTATTTTTTAAATATTAATCCGTAATGATGCGTGCCGGCGTTAAATTTTTTTGCCAGGGAAAACCCGGCTTCTTTAAAAATTTCCGCGATTTCGTCTCTATGAATTTTATTTGGCAAAACTGGCCCTGCTTTTTCGCCTTCATTCCACTCTACCACTATCGCAACCCCGCTCGGTTTTAATATTCTATGTGCTTCTTCGATTATGTTTTTTTTGTTTTCGGCTTGGAAAAGGATATTAGCTATTACCACTTTGTCTATTGTATCGCTTTTGAGGCCTGAACCTCTTTCCAACTCTAAATTGGCGCGGGAAGGCTCAATATTAAATAAGTGGAAAAGTTTTACTTTTGCCCGCACGGCTTCAAGCGCCTCGGGACGTATGTCCAATGCGTATACTCTGCCGTTTGAGCCGGCTCTTTTGCCAAGCGGTATCGAAAAAAATCCGGCGCCGCATCCGAAATCCGCAATTAAATCCCCGGGCCTAATATCCCATTCTTCAATAACTTTTTCCGGATTTAAAAATAAATCTGGAGGCATAGGTACATTATATGACCTCCACCCGAAAAAATAAACATAGTTTATTTTTTCACCCTCCTCCTTGGCAAGGAGAGAGGGGTAGAAATTGGCAAATTAAAACTTGACATAATTAAACGGATTTGCTACCATGTTATTGGTTAAGTCGTAACAAGCACGGAGTGCCCTAGCGGAAGCTGGGGCATTTATTTTAACCTCCATCCCTCGCCTCGCTTACGCTCCGGCGTAGCGGGCCAGCCCTTCCTCCTTAGTAAGGAGAGAAGGGTTTTTTTATTTTTCATTAAGTTTCCCTCTCCTTGGTAAGGAGAGGAGCTTTAGAGGAGAGGTGAGAGGGGGTAATACGACACGCTCTCTTAATCTCTTTCAAAACTTTTTCAATATTATTTTCGATGTCATTATTAGAAAATCTGATAAATTTGATACCTAATGATTCTATCTCTGATTGGCGCACTGGGTCGTACAATTTCGCGTCCGCAAGCTTGTGGTAGCCTCCGTCAATTTCTACAGCCAATTTTTTTGTCGGGCAATAAAAATCTAAAACGTATCTTCCAACGCTGTACTGGCGCCGAAATTTGTGCCCGCCTAGTTTTTTATCTTTTATTTTGTTCCACACTAAAGTTTCTGCCGGCGTCATGTTTTTGCGCAAAATTTTGCGTTTTAGAATTTGAGATTTTTTATTGTAGATTCTGGTCATATTTACCTCCTCCCTAAATCCCTCCTCCTTACTAAGGAGAGAGGGACTTATAATTCAATTTTTTTCTTGTCAAATTTGTATAATTTTTCGTTGATTAATTCGATTTTTTTAGGTTTCAATATATACCACGAATCGCCTTGTAAAACGTCATCATTTTCTTTTGGCGCAGATTTTTTTCTTTTTGCATAATGTTTGATAGCCAAATCATGTCTACTCCCTTCAATTTTTTCAGCAACTCCGTCAAACTGAATTCCCAAATTGTTTTCACCGGGACCGCTAGTTGTTATGGTTCCAGCAACTTGATTATTGACAATTATTGCTTTTGAATGGCGCACGTTCGGGTCAGACTTCCAGTAAATATTTAAATTTTCGTCGTGTATATAGATAACGTCGCAAACCCAAACTCCGCTGCTATCTATTGTTGCTAAACTCATTAGGTATCCTTTGTCCATCACTTCTTTTATTAATTGTTTGATATTGGTTGTCATATTTTTTTCCTCCCTCTCTCCTTACTAAGGAGGAGGGAGGTGGAGGAGGGTGGAGGTTAGAGAAGCACAACCGATGCCACTTTGTCGCCGGAGTCTAGTTTCATTATTCGCACTCCCTGCGTAGCTCGTGAAAGCGAAGGGATTTGGGCA
>JBBTXM010000024.1:0-30902 GCA_038062255.1 Patescibacteria group bacterium | reverse complement strand
GAAATTTTGGTAGACAGAATGAGGCGAGAGTTCAAAGTAGAGGCGAATGTCGGCCGTCCGCAGGTTGCCTACAAAGAAACCGTCAAAAAGAAAGCGGAAGCCGAAGGAAAATATATCAAGCAATCCGGGGGCCGCGGGCAATACGGGCATGTATGGCTTGAGGTTGAGCCTCGTGAGCGCGGACAGGGTTTTGAATTTGTTAACGCAATCAGGGGAGGAATTATTCCCCAAGAATTTATTCCAGCCGTTGAAAAAGGCATAAGAGAATCTTTGGACAAAGGAGTGCTTGCGGGATTTCCGCTTGTTGATATCCAGGCAAAACTCTACGACGGTTCGTACCACGAAGTCGATTCGTCCGAAGCCGCGTTTAAAATAGCGGGTTCAATGGCCCTGAAAGAGGCCATAAAAAGAGCAAGCCCGGTAATTTTGGAACCGGTAATGAAGGTGGAGGTGGTGACGCCGGAGAGGTTTTTGGGAGACGTAACCGGAGATTTGAGTTCCAAGAGAGCCAAAATAGACAAAATGTTTGAGCGAGGCAACATAAAGGTTGTCGACGCGATGGTTCCATTGTCGGAAATGTTTGGGTATGTTACAAAACTTCGCTCAATGACAGAGGGAAGGGCATCTTACACAATGGAGTTTGACCACTACGAAGAGGTTTCGGCCTCCGTTGCGGAATTAATAAAAGAAGGCAAAAAATAATGAACGAAGAAAAAGAAAAAACGATTTCCGAAGAATTAGTAAACAAAGACCTGGATTCGGACGAACAGGTAGAACTTGACGATTTACCGGTGTAGATATATACTTGTTTATATTGCCTCCGCCGGCTGGCGGATAGGCACTCTTAATAGGTCTTTATTAATTTTTAATAAAAATAACAAAAATATGGCGGAAAAATTTGAACGCACAAAACCCCACGTCAACGTCGGAACTATCGGACACGTTGACCATGGGAAAACCAGCTTAACGGCTGCTATTTTGCATGTCCTTAACTTGGCTGGCAACAAGGTCCGATTGGAAAAAATCGATGAAATCGACAACGCTCCCGAAGAAAGGCAGCGAGGCATTACGATTGCCTTGCACCACTCCGAATACGAGACGGCAAAACGGCACTACGCGCACATCGATGCTCCTGGACACGCTGACTATATAAAAAACATGATTACCGGTGCGGCTCAAATGGACGGCGCAGTGTTGGTTGTTGCGGCTACCGATGGACCAATGCCTCAAACCAGAGAGCACATTCTTTTGGCTCGCCAGGTAGGCGTGCCTGCGATTGTAGTATTTATAAACAAGGTAGATATGGTGGACGACAAAGAACTTATCGACTTGGTGGAAACAGAAATTCGGGAACTTTTGACTAAATACGAATACGATGGAAAAAAAACCCCAATCATAAGAGGCTCGGCCGTAAAAGCGTTGGAAGCAAAGTCCGCTGACGACGAATGGGCAAAACCCATAATTGAATTGGCAAAAGCTTTGGATGAATATGTTCCAGAACCAGTTCGAGATATCGAAAAGCCGTTTTTGATGCCAGTTGAGGACATTTTCTCAATTGAAGGCCGAGGAACCGTTGTTACCGGAAGAATAGAGCGAGGAAAGGTAAAATTGAACGAAGATATTGAAATAGTTGGTCTAAAAGAAACCCAAAAGACAACTGTCACCGGAATCGAAATGTTCAACAAACAGCTTGATGAAGGTATGGCTGGCGATAACGCGGGAATTTTGCTTCGAGGAACCAAAAAGGAAGATGTTGAAAGAGGCCAAGTTTTGGCTAAGCCTGGTTCAATAACTCCGCACACGGAATTTGAGTCCGAAGTTTATGTTTTGACAAAAGAAGAAGGAGGAAGGCACACCCCGTTTTTTGCAGGCTACAAACCGCAATTTTACATTCGAACAACCGACGTTACCGGAGAAGTTATGCTTCCATCGGGAACTGAAATGGTAATGCCTGGAGATACGATTAAATTTACCGTAAAGCTTATAGCTCCAGTCGCGCTTGAAGAAAAACAGAGGTTTGCCATTCGCGAAGGAGGCAAAACAGTTGGAGCCGGAGTTGTCACCAAGATAATCAAATAAACTAAATGCCCGCCGTAGCAGCAAAAAAAGTTGCCAAAGTTTCTGTTTCAAAAAAAGAAGCAGTGGAAGAGATTCCCAAGCTTCGCATTAGAGTGCGAGCTTACGACCACAAAATTTTGGATGTCTCTGTAAAACAGATAGTTGATACGGCTTTAAGGTATGGAGCCGAAATCGCGGGGCCGGTGCCGTTGCCTACGGAAATAAAAAAATATACCGTGAACCGCTCTTCGTTTATATACAAAAACGCGCGGGAGCAGTTTGAAATGAGAGTCCACAAAAGACTGATTGATATATTGAACCCAACTCCCAAAATAATAGATGCTCTGACAAACTTGAATCTTCCCGCGGGAGTGGATATTGAGGTAAAAATATAATCGCAGCCTTGCTATAAAAATATGATTGCCACAAAAATAGAAATGTCCCAGATTTTTGATGATGCCGGAAAAGTGATTCCGGTAACTTGGGTTTCAGCAAAAACTCCAGATGAGATTTCATCAATCAAAGAGGGCGATCCAATCAAGGTTAGCGGTACTTCAAAGGGAAAGGGATTCCAGGGAGTGGTAAAAAGGCACGGATTTTCCGGGGGTCCTAGAACCCACGGGCAGAAGCATTCCGAAAGAGAGCCGGGAGCGATCGGCGGAGGCGGAGGCAGAGCCGGAGGCAGAGTGGCAAAGGGCATCCGCATGGCGGGCAGAATGGGCGGAACAAGGGTTTCGGTAAGGAATCTTAAAATAGTAAAAATCCTCCAGGAACAAAACCTTATCGCAATTCTCGGCGCTATCCCAGGCCATCGCGGGAGTAAAGTAGAAATTCAACCCCTCATGTAAAAACACTCTCCGGTTTCGGAGAGTGTTTATTTGTGGTCATTTCTTTGTTTAAACAGTTCTCTAATTTCATTAGCTATTAACAACCCCCTTTTTATTAAAAAAAACATGGAAACCAAAAGTAGAAGTGCGATTATAATAAGTGCGATTCTGATAAAAAGTGTTACTTCTTGAAACTTAAAATTTTCGATTATCAAAACAAGAATCCAAATGGTGATAAGCGGCAAATATAATTTAAGCAGTCTCGAGGTTAATGGAAATTTTTCTTGCGGTATTTACAATTCCATCTCCACAAGACGTATTCCATATAAATCCATTCACTTTTTTCCTAAAATTTGTTCCACAAGTTTTCGTTCGTCTTCGGCGAGCTGTTGTCTCGGCACGGTTTTAATTAAGTGATCCCTTTTTCTTTTTTTAAGGTTTCTTAATGTTTCAAAAGAAATCGAATTGTCTTTACACAAGGCGTTGTTGTTAACATCTGTTCTGTTAAAGCGAACTAACACCTTCTCTCCGGCCTTACCCAAAACTGTCTCTGTGCCCCCAAATACAATACACTTACTGTCATATTCGAATCCCTGTTCTAAATTGCGGATTCGAATAGTTTTTTTGAAATTGTTTGTGGTTGGTATAACGTCTCCCACGTTGATTTCTGTGTTTTCTACTTCCTCGGTAGTTCGTCGTTGATGTTCTTGCTCTTGCTCCTGCTCTTGATTTTCACACCCGTAGGCTGAAAGACAAATTACCAGCAGGCAAAAAACTAGCTTTATTTTCATCGTACACCTCCAGTCTAATGCATAGCATTTTGGTGCGGATTTTGTCAAATGCTTGCATATTATTTTGCGGTATGCTAACATCGTAAATACTTGTGAGAACGCGGTCTTTTTTGAGAAAGGCCTAATCTCGCAGGTTTTTTATTATAGCGAGCCAGTCGAACTATTATGACGGTCGAAACTTACAACATAAAAGGCGAAAAATCCGGGGAAGCCGAGCTTCCGGAGCGGATTTTTCATGCTCCATGGAAGCCGGTTTTGGTAAAGCAGGTTTTCGACGGCGAGCAGGCAAACAAACGCCATCCTTGGGCGCACACAAAAGGCAGAGGCGAGGTAAGTGGAGGAGGCATTAAGCCGTGGAGGCAAAAAGGCACCGGAAGAGCCAGGCATGGTTCCACCCGTTCTCCGATTTGGAGGCACGGAGGGGTGTCGCACGGTCCTATAACTGAAAGGAGCTTTGAGGTTAAAATAAACAAAAAGATGAAGAGGCTGGCTTTCTTTTCGGTTCTTTCAAAAAAATTGAAGGAAAAAGAAGTGGTATTTTTGGACCAATTCAGTTTGGCGGCGCCAAAAACAAAAGAAGCTTTGTCTGTTTTTAAGAATTTGAGAGATAAAGCTAGCATTTACAGGCTTGCCCAAAAAGGCGGGAGAGCTGTTGTTGCTTTTCCCAAAAATGATGTTTCCAGCAGGTCTTTGCGAAATTTGCCGTTTGTGGAATATATTGAGCCAAGAAACCTGAACACAAGCGCGCTTTTGAAAAACAAATATGTTGTTTTAGATAAATCTAGCATAGAAGAATTAAACAAAACGTATGCAAAATAACGAAATTATAAAACCGCATATATCCGAAAAAGCCTCTAACTCGCGGGGAAATTTTACATATGTTTTCAAAGCTGAAAAAAGCTCTAACAAAATTTCGATAAAAAAAGCGGTTGAAAACAAATACAAGGTTTCCGTGGAATCTGTTCGGATTTTAAATACCAAGCCCAAGGCAAGAAGAAGGGGAAATATAGTCGGCCAAAAACAAGGTTTTAAAAAAGCGATTGTGACTTTAAAGAGCGGCAGCGAAATAAAAGAATTATGAAAATATATAATCCCACAAGCCCATCGCGAAGAAGTTTAACCGGCATAAAATACCGCGATTTTGTGACTAAATCCGACCCGGAAAAATCTTTGACTATTGGGAGGAAGCGACACGTTGGCAGAAACAGCCAGGGCAGGATCACGGTTCGGCACAAGGGAGGCGGAGCAAAAAGGCTTTTTAGAATGGTGGATTTTGTTTTTGACAAAAAAGACATTCCGGCGAAAGTTGTTTCGGTTGAGTACGACCCCAACAGAAGCGCTTTTATTGGGCTTGTTTTCTACCGGGATGGCGAAAAACGCTACATGGTTTTGCCAAAGGAAGTAAGGCCTGGTAGAGAAATCATAACTTCCGAAAAAGCCCCAGTAATTCCGGGCAACAGGCTTCCTTTAAAAAATATTCCAGTTGGCATGTTTGTTTACAATATTTCGGTATATCCGGGGGGGAAAGCTGTGTTTGTCCGCTCGGCCGGATCTTTTGCGGTAGTGCTTGCGCACGATGCGGGGTACGCTACTTTAAAAATGCCCTCCGGAGAAGTTAGAAAAATTTCCGACAGAGCCTGGGCGAACATCGGCCAAGTTTCAAACGATGAACACAATCTTGTTACCATAGGAAAAGCCGGGAGATCCCGCTGGATGGGAATAAGGCCCACGGTTCGAGGTTCCGCAATGAACCCGGTGGACCACCCATATGGAGGAGGCGAAGGACGAGCGATGCGCGGAACCAGAAGGCCAAAAAACTTGTGGGGCAAAGGAACCAGGGGAGTAAAAACAAGAAATAAAAAGAAATATTCCAAGAATTTCATTATTAGCCGAAGAACTAAAAATTAATTATGGCGCGAAGCTTAAAAAAGGGCCCGTACATAGATCCAAAACTTCTCAAAAAATTGAGCAAGTTTAAGGCCGGGCCAAATGTTATAAAAACATGGTCCAGGAGATCCACAATCAGCCCGGAGATGGTTGGGTATACTTTTGGAGTGCATAACGGCAAGGATTTTATTCCGGTTTCAGTAACCGAAGAAATGGTCGGCCACAAGCTGGGAGAATTTTCTCCAACCCGCAAGTTCGTAAGGCACGGAGGAAAAATGCAAAAAGAACTCGAATTAAAGGCCAAGGAGTCTGAGAAAGCGAAGTCGGAACCGGCAACAGAAACTAAAAAATAAATATTCACCCCGTATGAAATTTACCAAAATTATGAAAACCAAAAAAAACAATTTATTAGTTAAAAAGTTTCAGTGGTCGCTGGAGCTGTTGTTAAATTTCTAACGGGGTGAAAGAAATAAAAGCCCATCTTAGATATTTGAGAATATCCCCGCGAAAAGCGAGGCTGGTTGCCGATATGGTGAAGGGCAAAAGCATAAAGCAAGCCGAAAACATTTTAAAATCCGCAACCAAAAGAGCTTCTTTGCCAATAAAAAAACTTCTGGGCTCCGCCGTAGCGAACGCTTCGCACAATTTTCAAATTTCAAAAGAAAATCTTTTCGTAAAAACTATTTATGTGAATTCCGGCCCGATTTTGAAGCGTTCTATGCCGCGCTCAAGAGGCTCGGCTTCGAGAATAAATAAAAGGTCAAGCCATATCACAATTATTCTAACTTCTAAGCCCTAAATTTATGACCCACGTATCGCATCCATATTCAATAAGATTGGGAATAATAAGAAACTGGAAGTCTCGCTGGTTTAACTTGCGCGCGTTCAAGGATATCTTGAGGGAAGATGTGGAAATACGGGATTTCTTGGAAAAGAAACTGCGGGGAATGTTTGTGGACTCTGTTGAAATTACACGTTCTCCAGGCGTTCTTAATGTAATCATAAAAACCGGCCGTCCGGGGCTTTTGATAGGCCGAGGCGGGGAAGGCGTTGAGAAACTCAAAAACGAAATTGAAAAACTTGTGCGTAAAACCGGAGCTCAAAAAACATTGTTGAAAATTAACGTAGAAGAGGTAAAATCTCCCGAGACTCACGCAAAGATTATGGTTGAGCAAATCGCCCAGGATCTGGAAAAAAGGCTTCCGTTCAGGCGCGTAATAAAACAGAATTTAAGCAAGATGTCGTCTTCAAAAGAAGTTTTGGGCGCCAAAATAGCGTTGGCTGGAAGATTGGACGGCTCCGAAATGGCTCGTCGAGAGTGGCTTAAATCAGGGAGAATTCCGTTGCAGACATTGAGGGCGGATATTGATTTTGCCAGGGGCCGGGCTAATTTGCCGTACGGAGACATTGGAATAAAGGTCTGGATATATAAAGGAGATGTGTTTAGCAAATAACAGATTTTTTTAATTTAAGATTATGTTGCTTCCAAAAAGAGTAAAATTTAGAAAATGGCAAAAAGGGGCCACTAAAAGAAATCTAAAGGAAACCAAGGGAACGTCTTTGGCTTTCGGCGCATTCGGACTCAAGGCGGAGGAAGCAAAATGGATAAATTCCAGGCAGATTGAAGCGGCGAGAAAAGCGATGTCGCGGTTTGTCCAGCGGGGCGGAAAATTTTGGATAAGAATTTTTCCCGACAAACCGATAACCAAAAAGCCTCCGGAGGTAACCATGGGCGGTGGAAAGGGGGATCCTGTTGGATACGTTTTTCCGGTGCGCCCGGGCAGAATAATTTTTGAGATGGACGGGATAAGCCGTAAAGATGCCGAAGAGGCTTTGCGCAAGGCCGGCGCGAAGCTCCCGATAAAAACAAGATTTATTTCTAGGGATTAAAAATATGGTTCAAACATTAAAAGGAAAAATTGTTTCGAATAAAATGCTCCGCACCGTGGTGGTGGAGGTTTCTAGCCTAAAAAAACACCCGGTATACGGAAAGTATTTTACGATTTCCAAAAGATACAAAGCGCATACTGACGAAAAGATAGATGAAGGAAAAATAGTTTTAATAGAACCGACGAAACCGGTTTCGAAGGATAAAAAATGGAAAGTAACTAAAGTATTATGATACAGCACAGAACAATGTTAAATGTTGCGGACAACTCCGGGGCAAAACTAGTCCAGTGTATTAAGGTTTTGGGCGGAACCCGGAGCAGGTACGCCAAAATAGGCGATATAGTAGTTGTCGCTGTTAAGGTGGCGGAACCGAGAAAGGCTGTAAAAAAGAAAGAAGTTCACAAGGCTTTGGTGGTGCGCCAGAAAAACGCTCTTCGAAGGGCTGACGGCTCGTATATAAGATTTGACGACAATGCCGTAATCATTTTGGAAGGAGAGGAGCCCAAGGGGGGAAGAATTTTTGGGCCGATACCTAGGGAAATAAAAGAAAAAGGTTTTAGCAAAATAGCTTCTTTGGCGGAAGAAATAGTATGAACCCCGTTAAAAAATTTTCAATGAATTATTTTACCGAAAACATAATATTTGAATTAAAAAATCCCAAATGGTCAATTGGGCCTGGTGTAAATTTTTGTACGGGGTGAAAATAAAAAAAGGAGACACAGTTTCAATAATCAGCGGGAAAGATCGCGGCAAAAGCGGGAAGGTTTTGAAAGTTTTTCCGTTAGATGGAAAAATTTTGGTGGAAGGTGTTTTTTTGAAAAAAAAGCGCCAGCGACCCAAAAAATCCGGCCAAAAAGGTGAAACTGTAAGCATTGCTTCCAGAATCGATTCTTCAAACGCCATGATTGTATGCAAGCACTGCAAGCGCGGAGTGAGAGCCGGATTTATAATGTCCGGAGATAAAAAATTAAGAGTTTGTAAAAAATGCAAAAATGAAATTTAAAGAAAAATATTTAAAAGAAGTGATTCCAAAGATGACCAAAGAGTTCGGCTACAAAACCCCAATGGCCGTTCCACGAGTACTTAAAGTTTCCGTCAATTCCGGCACCGGAAGAATAAGAGACAAAAAAGACGCCATTGAATCTGTCGTAAAATTTATGGCGCTTATAACCGGGCAGAAGGCGTCTCCAAGGCCGACCAAAAAAGCCATTTCTTCTTTCAAAACAAGAGAGGGGATGATTGTGGGTTTCAAAGTAACTTTAAGGGGCAAGAAAATGTATGACTTTATCGAACGCTTGGTGGACCTTGCTTTGCCCAGAACCCGCGACTTCCGGGGTATTTCACCGCAATCAATAGACGAAGGCGGCAGCTTGACTTTGGGCATCAAAGAGCATATCGTATTTCCAGAGACTATCGGCGAAGATGTGAAAAATATTTTCGGTCTTCAAGTTACCGTAGTCACAAACGCAAAAAGCCGAAAAGAGGCAGAAAGCCTTTTTAGATTATTGGGTTTTCCACTAAAACATGTCTAAAACATCAACATACGCACGGTCTCTTAAAAAACCGAAATTCAAAAGCCGAATAGTCCGCAGATGTTTTAGGTGCGGAAGAAAGAGGGCTTTTATGAGGGATTTTGGGTTGTGCAGAATTTGTTTTAGGGAATTGGCCAACGAAGGCTTGATACCGGGAATTAAAAAATCATCATGGTAACAGATCCAATAAGCGATATGATAATACGAATTAAAAACGCTGGATACGCCGGAAAGAAAACGGTTTCTTTCCCCTACTCTAAAATAAAATACGAAATAGCCAAGCTTTTGGAAAGGATAAACTATTTTGCCGATGTCCAAAAGAAAGGGAGAAAGAACATAAAACTTATAGAAGGTTCTATTATTTATAACGAAGAAGGAGAGCCGGCGATATCAGAAATCCGCAGGATTTCCAAACCCGGGAAAAGAGTTTACAGAAAACTTGCTGAAATACATAAGATAAGAAACGGATACGGGGTGGCGGTATACTCCACCGTCAAAGGGATTCTGTCCGACAAAGAAGCGAGGCAGCAAAAAGTCGGAGGCGAGGTATTATTTGAATTTTGGTAATTAGAAAAATATGAGCCCCGTACGAAAATTTACAACTATGTACAATATAAATAAAAATTTAAATATTCTTAAAAACCCAATACGGTCAATTGGGCTTAATGTAAATTTTCTAACGGGGTGAGCAGACTGGCAAAAAGACCAATAACAGTTCCTTTGGGAGTGAACATATCGAAAGAAAATAACTTTTGGATTTTTCGCGGACCCAAAGGAGAAGCAAAGGTTCCTGTAAACGAAAAAGTTTCTGTTGAGCAAAAAGAAGGAGCGGTATCGATATCCGGAAAAACAAGCGCGGGAACAAGCGCTCTTTTGGGCACGATGGCCTCGTTGGTAAAGAACGCCGTAAAGGGGGTAACCGAAGGATACGAAAAAAAACTCGAGCTCGAGGGAATAGGCTATAAAGCCCAGCTGGAAGGGGGGGTTCTTGTTTTGTCGCTGGGGCTTACTCATCCGGTCAAGATTGAGCCCAAGAAAGGAGTAACTTTTAAAGTTGAAAAAAATCTTATTAACGTGTCCGGATCGGATAAAGAGGTTGTGGGCCAGATGGCTGCGGAAATTCGAAGCAAGAAGCCTCCGGAGCCTTATAAAGGAAAGGGCATTCATTATTTGGGAGAGTTTATAAGGAGAAAGGCCGGCAAAAAAGCGGTAGGCACAGCATAAATATATGGTTAGTCGAACACAAAGGCACAAAAGAATAAGGTCAAAAGTGGTTGGCACCGCAGATCGCCCGCGTCTTTCGGTTTTTCGGTCAAATAAATATGTTTTTCTGCAATTGATAGATGATTCTAAGGGAAAAACCCTCGCAAGTGTTAGGAGCGATTCGGCGTTTGATGCAGGAAAGACTTTGGCGGAAATGGCCAAAAAAAAGAACATCAAAGAGATTGTTTTTGACAGGGGCGGATATGTTTACGGCGGTCGCATAAAACAGGTCGCGGATGGCGCAAGGGAAGGAGGATTAAAGTTTTAATTTACAATTTTCAATTATCAATTTTCAAAAATATGAGAAATTTTAAAGAAAAAAGCGAATACGAACAACGTCTTATCGATTTAAGCAGGGTGGCCAGAGTTGTGGCCGGCGGAAGGCGGTTTAGTTTTAGGGCAGCCTTGATTTTGGGAAATAAAAAAGGCCAAGTTGGTTTTGGATTGGGCAAGGGTTCGGACACTTCGCTTGCCATAGAAAAGGCGGCAAGAAGCGCAAAAAAAAACATGATAAGCATTCCGCTTAACAAGTGGAATTCAATTCCGCACGAAGTAAAGGAAAAATACTCTAGCGGGATGGTTGTAATAAAACCAGCCAAAGCTGGAAAGGGCCTTGTGGCCGGCGGTGCCGCCAGAGCCGTGCTTTCTTTGGCAGGAGTTGAAAATGCAAGCGTGAAAACTTTATCTCCAACCAAAAACAAAATAAACATAGCCAAAGCCACAATTGAAGCTCTGCGTAGCTTGAAATCCAACTGACGCCCCAAAGGATTGGTGATATAATAAAATGCATGCGTATTCCACAAGAACAGCTAGAATCTTTTTTGTTGGATTCCGAATTGATTAGCGAAAAAGATTTAAAAAACGCGGATAAAAAAGCGCAAAAGCAAAATAAAAAGCTTGAAGAAGTTCTTATCGAAGATAAAAAAATTTCCCAAAATAATTTGGGCCGTCTTAAGGCTCACATTTTAGGAATTCCGTTTGTCAGTCTTAAGGGTTTTAGAATAGATTCGGATATTTTAAAAATTATTCCGGAACCGATTGCCAAAAAAAACCATATCGTCGCTTTCAAAAGAAGGGGCCAGGAGCTCGAAGTTGCCATGCTTGATCCTGAGGACCTCGAAACAATAGAATTTATAAAGAAAAAATCCAATTTAAAAATCTTTCCCCGTTTGACGGATATTGAATCAATTGAGTACGTTTTGGGCCAGTACCAAAAAAGCTTGGAAGCGGAATTCGGAGAATTGGTCGGCGGTCAAGAAGAAATTTCTTCGCTTGCAAAGAGTATTTCAAGCGGGAAAGAGGAATCAAGAAGCGAAGAAGATCTAAAAAAATCCGCGGAAGAATTGCCGGTTGTACGCATTGTCGATATTCTTCTTCGGCATGCCATACTCCAGCGCGCTTCCGATATCCACATAGAACCGATGGAAAAAGAGGTTTTGATACGCTACAGAATCGATGGAATTTTGCATGATGCCATGACCCTGCCAAAGGCGGTTTCCCAAAGCATTGTGGCGAGGATAAAAGTGCTTTCCAACTTGAAGCTCGATGAACACCGTTTGCCGCAGGACGGAAGATTTAAGATAGAAACAGATGAATACAAAACTTCTTTTAGGGTTTCAGTATTTCCGGTTTTTGACGGCGAGAAGGTTGTAATCCGCCTTCTTCCGGAAAATACAAAGGGTTTTACAATGGAAGGTCTGGGATTCCACGGGGAAGCTCTTGAGGCTTTGGAAAATCATATAAGAAAACCTGTAGGTATGATTTTAGCCACCGGCCCGACAGGTTCTGGAAAAACAACTACTCTCTATTCAATTCTGGCGATTTTAAACATTCCAGGCGTTAACATTTCTACCATAGAAGATCCGGTTGAATACAGGATTTCGCGAGTAAACCAAACCCAGGTTCGGCCGGATATCGGCCTTACATTTGCGAACGGGCTCCGCTCGCTTTTGAGGCAGGACCCCGACGTTATAATGGTTGGAGAAATTCGCGACAACGAGACGGCTTCTTTGGCGATTAACGCTGCTCTGACCGGACACCAGGTTTTATCCACCCTGCACACCAATTCTGCGGCCGGAGCTCTTCCTAGGATGCTTGATATGAAAGTGGAGCCGTTTTTGATAGTTTCAACAGTTAATGCCATTATTGCACAGCGGTTAATAAGAAGGCTGTGTAAAGACAAAGACCAGTATTTTATGTCTCCGGAAGAAGAGCGCGAACTTAGAAAGTACGTCGATTTAGACAGAGTTTTGAAATTCTTAAAGGATGAAAAAATAGTCTCTCCCGGCTCTTCCTGGAAAAACATACCTTTGTACAAGCCAAAATCAAACCCAGAATGCCCCGATGGTTATTTAGACCGAATAGGTATCCACGAAGTTTTGCGGATGTCGCCAACAATAAAGAATCTTGTAATGTCGAGCGCAACCTCCGACGATATAGAAAAACAGGCCAAAAGCGAAGGAATGATGACAATGCTTGAAGACGGAATTTTTAAATGCGCCCAGGGCATCACTACCGTAGAAGAAGTTTTGAGAGTGATTCACGAATGATACAATAAAACAATGCTCTTATTTCATTTTTTGGCCAAAGATTCAGATGGCCAAACTGTTGAAGGCGAAAAAGAAGCGGCGGACAAATACGATTTGGCCAGGGTTTTGCGCTTGGAAAATCTCTCGCCAATTTCAATCGAAGAAAAACAAGAAAAAGGAATAAATAAGATAGAAAAAGTTTTTTCGGGGATTTTTGAAAGAGTTTCTTTGGAAGAAAAGATGAACTTTGCCAGGAATGTCGGCGTTATGGTTGGTTCGGGAGTTTCTTTATCGCGAGTGTTTGAAATAATATCGCGCCAGACTAATAATCAAAAATTCAAGTCTGCTATTTTGGATATGGATGAATTCATAAAAAAAGGAGGGACTTTTGGGGACGCATTGGCAAAGCACGGAAAAATTTTCCCTAAATTTTTTGTGGAAATGGTCCGCTCTGGAGAAAAATCTGGAACATTGGAGGGGTCGCTCCAAATAATATCGCTTCAGCTGAAGAAAGACTATGCTTTGAGGAAAAAAATCAAAAGCGCCGCCGCGTATCCTGTTATTGTGGTTATTGCCATGGTTGCAATCGGTGTTTTGATGATGATTTACGTTGTTCCTTCGCTTACCAAAACTTTTTCAGAACTTGCGATTGAACTTCCCGCATCAACTGCATTTGTGATATTTTTGAGCGATTTTATAGTCGGACATAGTTTTGTTTTTGGAACGATATCCGCATTCATAATTTTCGGAGGGTTTTATTTTTTTAGATCCAGGGTCGGACACAGCTTTTCTGATTTTTTCTTTTCGCACGTTCCTCCGTTTAAGGAGATAAACAGAAAATTCAATGCTGCGAGAACCTGCAGGACGCTGAGTTCATTGCTGGACGCCGGAGTTGATGTGGTTGAAGCTTTGGAAATTACAAAAGAAGTTTTAAACAACCACTTATATAAAAATGTTTTGCTCGAGGCCTCGGATATAATAAAAAAGGGCGAGCAGCTGTCCAGGGCTTTTTTAAGCAAGCAAAGCCTGTATCCTCCGCTTGTGGGTGAAATGATAGGAATCGGCGAGGAAACGGGCAAATTATCCCCGATGCTTTTGAAGCTTGCGCAGTTTTACGAGAACGAAGTTTCTGTTGATACCAAAGATTTATCTACCGTCATCGAACCAATTCTTATGCTTATAGTCGGGGCTGCGGTGGGATTTTTCGCGATTTCTATGATTTCTCCAATGTATAATTTGGCAGGAGGATTTTAATAATATGAGAGGATTCACTTTTTTTGAATTTTTAATATCAATCGCGATTATTTCGGTAATCTCTGTTTTGGTGGTTTCCGGCCTTTCTTCATTTCGGGAGTCAGCGCAATTGAGCGAAGCGCAATCTCAAATTTTGGGCGTTTTGCGCGACGCGAGGTCCAGAACTCTTTCTTCGGAAAAAAATACCCAGTACGGAGTGCGTTTTGAAACTTCCCAAATTGTCCTTTTTTCGGGCTCTTTGTATAATGCCGGTTCCGCGTCTAACGAACCGCACTTGCTTCCGCCGATCGCCAGGGTTTCTTCAATAAGCCTTGGCGGGCCGGTTGATATAGTTTTTGCGCGTGTTACAGGTTCCGCATCCGCTTCAGGCACAATTACGGTAGAATCTATTTCCAACGCCGCAAAAACAAAAACTATCACAATTCTTTCATCGGGCGCTACAGAGTAACTATGTTAAAATATTTTTATGAACAAAGCTGGATTTGGGCTTTTGGAGATTGTTATTGCCTCCGCTGTCGTAGGAGTCAGTATTTTTGCGTTGTCGGCCGCGGCGGTGCTTTCGGGCAGGCTGCAATCGCAATCATCCGATAAAATAAGAGCAAATTTTTTGGCGGAAGAAGGAATTGAAGCGATGCGTTTTTTGCGCGACAAAAACTGGAATACTAATCTTGCCGGCCTTTCTCCCGGAACAACTTACTACGTTAATTTTTCAACCACTACTTCGCAGTGGGGCATTAGCCAATCCGCGGAACCTTATATTGTTTCTCTTTTTGAAAGAAAAATTTCCGTTGAGCGCGTTTACCGCGATATAAACGACAACATAGTAAGTTCCGGCGGAGCTGAGGACGCGGACTCAAAAAAAATAACTTCGGCTGTTTCGTGGCAGGAGCGCGGCGAAACGACCTCAACGGTCAGCATAAGCACTTATTTATCGGATATTTTTAACAACTAATGAAAGGCTATTCCATTTTGGAAGTTTTGATTTATTCCGCAATTTTGGCAGCAATTTCCGTGTTGTCGGTTGGTTCCATACTTTCGGTTTATAAGGGCCTCAGCTCCGCGGCGATTGAGGCAAGAATATCGCGCAATGGAGAACTTGTTCTCGACAGGTTTATCCGCGATGTGCGTTCGGCGTCCAGCACGGATACGGGCGCGAGCGTTTTTGGAATTCATCCGGGAGTTTTACAGCTTGGCTCAACTCTCATTAAATACTCTATTTCCGGTACGGCAATTGCGAGGCAAGAAGGCGCTGGGTCTCCGCAAAATATAACGTCCGCAAACGCGCGAATTACCAATTTGGTTTTTTATAGGGATTCGTTTTCGTCTTCCGATGTTTCTTCTGAAATTATAAAAGTCGAGTTTACTATGGAATCCGGGGAAGGCCAGTTTTTAAAAAGCAAGAAATTTTTCGGCTCTGCCGTTTTAAGGGGTAAATATTAAAATGAACTTTCAATTTTCTACTTTCAATATTCAAAAACAAGAAAGGGGCCAAGCAGCCATTACCACCGTTATTTTTTTGCTTATAATCATGCTTTCTGTTTTTTCGGCTGTTTCCGGATTCGCGTTTAAAGAAGCTAAAGTAGCCGAAAAAAATTTTCGCTCCAGAGTAGCTTTTTTTACGGCTGAAGCCGGAGTGGACGACGCTGTTTACAGGCTAAAAAGGGGAAAAAGCGTTTCTTCTTCTTTTTCAATTTCATTGAATGGTTCAATTTCAACAACTACTGTAAGCGATGTTTTGGGAACAAAGCAGGTTGTGTCATCGGGAGAGTTTTTGGAGAGTTTTCGTTTTTTGCGTTCTATATTATTTAGCGGAGAGGGGGTGGAATTTTTTTATGGCGTGCAGGTTGGAGCGGGGGGAATTTCAATGAATAACAATTCGGCGGTCAACGGCAATATTTATTCAAACGGCCCCGTTGTTGGAAGCAACGGCGCGGTAATCAATGGCGACGCCATATCGGTTGGGGCAATATCAGATATGGTTATTGGTTCTTCTACTGCGGGAGTAGCTCGCGCGCCGTCGTTTGCAAATACTTCGGTCCATGGTTCTCTTTGCCCGAACTCTTATTGCATAATCGAGGCTCCATCCATACAAAATCTGCCTATTGCGACAAGCACTATTCAAAATTGGAAAAATGACGCGCAAAACGGCGGAACGACTTCCGGCAATGTGACTGTAAACGGTTCTATTTCCATTGGTCCGCGAAAAATCACCGGAAAATTGACGGTTACTAACGGCTCAACGCTGACAGTTACCGGAACTCTTTGGGTTTTGGGGGATGTTGTTTTTGATAACGGCAGTATCGTTCGTTTGAGCTCTTCCTATGGTTCGTTTTCAGGCGCGATTATTGGAGATGCAAAAATTGATATTAAAAATGGCGCCGCTTTTTCCGGTTCCGGGAATCCCTCAAGCTTTTTAGCGCTGATTGCCGCGAAAGATTCGATTGGCGAAGAACTTATTAACGTGGATAATAACTCTCTTGGCGTTATCTATTACGCTGGCAGGGGGTGGATCAAGTTTTCTAATAATGCCGCGGCGAAAGAAGTAACCGCCTACGGCGTCAGGATGGATAATAATGCTGCAATTACTTACGATACAGGCCTTTCGAACGCTAACTTTTCTTCCGGACCTTCCGGGGGGTGGTCTATTTCGGAATGGAAAGAAGTAATACAATAAGCTTATGAGCTTTTTTGATTTTGGGAGTATTCCCATATATTCACTGGACATATCCGACGAGTCTTTTAAATTTTTGCGCCTTGCCGATAAAAAAAACGGCACAGTTGTTGACGATTTTGGCGAGGCGGAATTAGAAAAAGGGGCGATAGACGGCGGAGAAGTAAAGAATCGCGAAAAGCTCGCTCTGGGGTTGAAAAAAATATTTTCCAAAAAAAATATAAAATTTGCCGCATTTTCTTTGCCGGAAGAAAAAGGTTTTTTAAGAACCGTAAGGCTTTCCGGAATGAGCAGGGAAGACGCGGAAAAATCCATTGAGTTTCAAATCGAAGAACATGTGCCGCTGCCGGCTTCGGAAGTTTTTTTTGAATACAAAATACTGAACGGAGAGAGCGGGCATTTTGACGCGGTCATAAACGCCTTCCCAAAGGCGGTGGTTGAATCGTATCTGGGCGCCATAGAATCCGCGGGGGCGCTGCCGGTTTGCGCGGAGTCCGAGTCGGAATCGGCTTCAAGAGCCATTTTGCCAAAAGGAGTTTACAAGTCTTCTATGATAATCGACTGGGGCAAGATGCGAGCCAGTTTTTCGGTATTTGAAGACGATACGCTCAAATTCACATCCACTATATTTTTGGGCGGGAAGCTTTTGGACGATGCTATCTCTCGCGAGTTAAGGGTGGGTAAGAAAGAGGCCCAAAAAATAAAATTTGAAACTAATATCCACAAAAGCCAAAAAACAACCGACGTTTTCGGCGCCATATTTCCGATAGTTTCTTCTCTTAAAGACGAAGCCGAAAAAATTTTGGATTATTGGAGGTCACATTCTGAGGGGCGGATGGGTATGGAAAGAATTTTTCTTTCCGGGGGAGACGCCAATCTTTTCGGCCTTTCCGAATATCTGACCGACGAACTAAGAATAGAAACAACGTTGGCTAATCCGTGGGTCAACATAAAATTTCCGCACAAGTATCTTCCTCCAATGAAAATGAAAGATTCCTTGCGATTTGTTTCCGCAATCGGCCTCGCCTTATCGGTTAAAAACATGGAAAAGATAATATGAATGGTTTGCTGCCAGAAAATTACGAAAAAGCTTTTAGGGCGGAAAAAATTTTTCGGCTTTCTTTGGGCGCAATACTGTACGCTTCTTTGATTTTTCTTTTCGGTATAGCGCTTCTGGCGCCTTCGTACTTTGCTCTGAAACTGTCTTTAAACGATACTCTGCGCCAGCTGGATACGCAGGAGTTGTCGGTACAGAGAAGAAACGCGGAAAACCTGGAGCGCGAGATAATATCTTTAAATTCAATGCTCCGCGACTATAACCGAAACGAATTTAGGAAATTTTCTTTTTCAAACTTGCTTGCGGTTTTTCTTAATTCTTCGACAAGCGGAATCAAAATAAACGGTTTTGATTTTGATAAAAACCAAAACGGTTTGTTTTTCATTAGGGTATCTGGCGAGGCCGCCCTGCGGAGCGATATTTTGGCCTACGC
Source organism: Patescibacteria group bacterium (assembly GCA_038062255.1). Taxonomy (GTDB): domain Bacteria; phylum Patescibacteriota; class Minisyncoccia; order UBA11713; family 2-01-FULL-45-33; genus JBBTXM01. The sequence goes on along the minus strand of JBBTXM010000024.1, from coordinate 12,711 downwards.
TAGAGCCTTGAAAAATCTTAAAGAATTGTCCGAAATCCGCTCTCCCATTGCCAACCTGCTTAAGGATTCAAATGCCCCGTTTATTATAGAGGCGGATATAAAAAAAGAATTTTATGAACAAAAATAGAAAAATTCACATAATAAAAATCGGAGTTGCCATTTTTGTTCTTCTTGTTTTGATTTTGACTTACTTCAGTTTTTACTCAAAAATAAAGCTTTTAAGCGGACAAATTGGGAGCGCGGAGCGCTCAATTATGATTTTGGAAGAAAAGAGGCGCGATTTGGACACCGCGGCTGTTGTCTTGGCGGGGCTTGAAAGCGAGGTCGGGGCGATCAAAAGCGCGTTTTTATCCGAAGAAAATTTCCCGGTTTTTATAAATACTCTTGAGGACTTCGGAAGAAATTCCGGCGCCAAATTTACCGCCAAAGAAGCCAATTTTCCCGCGAACGAATCCAGCCAAGCGGAGCTCTCATTTTCTTTGAAAGGGCAATTCGAAAATATTTTCCGATTTCTACATTTGCTGGATAATTCCCAATATTCCGGGGTTCTCAAGAAAATTTTCATCCACCGCGATGGAGACGATTCAACGGGCTTCTCCGCGGAAATAGATTACTTAATTTTTAACTTCAGGCTATGAACCCCGTATTTTTTAAAAATTTAAAATTTTGGGCCGTAGCTTTAGCGATAATTTTACCTTTGGCTGTTTTATATTTTGACCTGCGGATTTACTTGAATTACGCGACCCAAAGAAGCCTTTCTGATGAGGAAATAGACAGGGCCTTTTTGCTTAATGCTCCGCTTATCCAAAAAATATCTGCAGAACTTGAATCCAAAAAAGAATTCCTCCGCTTGCCCTCATACCCATTGCTCAAAAAGCCGTTTTAGTGTTTAATTCAAGAAATGAACTGCCTCTGTAGTTCAATGGACAGAACAGCGCTCTTCTAAGGCGCATATGGGGGTTCGATTCCCTCCAGAGGCACAAAGGAATTTGTCCGGATTTATAAAAAACCGATAGATTATTTTGAAATAAATATGTATAAATATCACCACCCAAAGCCAATCATTATAAAGCTCACCGATGAGTTGGGTTTTCAGTTGAGACAAAAAGCGGCAGGGTATATTGCTGCAAATCAAAATAGAACCGGCGCAGAACGAGGTAGTTCAGAGGAACAGGGATTCGGCGCACTTGCAGAAATAGTTATACGGAACAAGCTGGGTATGCCAGAAATAAATCCCGAAGATCATCCGTTAGGGTATGACCTTTTGCTTCCCTCCAGCATAAAGGTTGATGTTAAATGCCGTGGTGGCGCATTGCCATTTAAAGAAGAATATAAAAGTAGTGATGGTATTGCGAGAGAAGCAAAACATAACTTTTTCGCTCGCCAGATTCACGATAAAAATTTAGATACAGATATTTACGTGATGACGCACCTTGAAACGCCCAGCAAAAGAGAGCTTCCTGGTACTACGCGACAGAGAAAGTGGATACTCTACATTTGTGGTTGGGTGTCAAAACAGCGAGTATCTAATGAAGGAGTTTATTTGCCGCGCGGCTCTCTAACCGAACAAGGAAGAACTTGGTTTACATATCGCGGACAAGAGATAGAACTTTATAATCGCAATCTAAATGGACTTGAGAATATTGAAGAATTATTGAGTATTGAGCGTGCAGATGTAGAAAAAGATAAAAAGCATAGAGGTGACTTAAACCTCACTTCGGTTGATGCCATAAGAATCGCCTACGATCTTATTGGCCGAGGAGTGCTCTCCAAAAAACACCTTGCCTTTGTTCAAAAGGAAACTGGTATAGATAAAATCGTGAAGCCGATTTTACATTCAAATCAATATTTTCATCTTTTGAATTGGCTCAAAGAAAAAGGCGCACTCACTGATTTCGAAATTGAGAAGGCGCGAAAAATTCTCCAAGAAGAACCGTATGGTGGAATCTAGAAAAGTTTTAATTTACTGATTTCCGCTTTATATTGAGCCTCGGCTTCTTTTATGCGCTGTTTGGAAATCTCGATGTAGTCAATTTTATCCTTTTTGAATAGATATACCTCTTCATTTTTTTCAATACCGACAAATTTTCTTCCTTCTAAAACTGCCGAAACAAGAAAACTTCCACTCCCACAAGTGTTGTCCAGTACAACATCCCCTTCTTTTGTAAATGTTCGTATTAGATATCGCCCAAGTTCTACTGGCTTTTGCGTAGGATGATAAACTTCACCCTCACTCTCAGCGGTTTTGAAATATACAACATCAGTAGGATATCTCTCGCCATTGCTTTTTACTTCAACCGTTTTGAAATCTCCATAACTTCCGGTTAGCTGGTCTTTTCTAAAACCCTTATTGTATGGTTCGCCATAAGTCATTTGTGGATTGTAGGCGGGTTGGTTTTTATAGAATATACAAACATCCTCGTGTTTACGAAGCGGTTGTTTTTTTGCATTAAGAAAATTTGTCGGTTTAGATTTTACCCATGTTATTTTGTACTTAAACAATTTGGGGTTAGAAAGCATCAAGTTGGCGGTAAAAAGTCCCTGTCCAGTCAGAGCAATAACTCCATTATCTTTAATAATTCTTTCGTAGTGAGACCAAAGCTGATCAAGAGAAATCACACTATCCCAATGATTTTGCGTAGTGCCATACGGCAAATCGCACAAAATCATATCTACTGATTTTGAGGGGATATCCCCCATTACTTTTAAGCAATCACCCTCGATCACCTTGTTTTCGAAATGAGAGATTGTTTTCTTGCTTTTTATTTCTTTGGCTTTTGGTTCCTGTACGCCAAAATTCTTTCGCAGATACCAAAGACAATAAGTATTTACCGGCAAGCCCTCCTGTTGCGCGCGTTGTTCTAATTCGAGATACGAGTTTGTTCCTAGTAAATTGCGCAGCTCACTGCTTCCGAAGCCAGTTATGTTTTTATACAAGTCTTTATTTCTATCGCCAAAAGCTAAAATAAACCCCTTTGCCTTGGGGTTCGCTTCTTTGTAGTCGGGAAAATAAACTGCTTTGAAAACCTGATTACTCGCCATGTTTATATTATATTATGATACCTTTTTTGGCGACAGGTTATCTTATCCACAAGAGCGGATAATAAAGTTATTCGTTTTTTACTCGGAGTTTTTGGACTTTGGCTTTGTCCATCTTGGGAAGTTTTATGGTAAGCAGGCCGTTTTTGATGGTCGCTTCGGCTTCGTCGGAATCAATTTCTTGGGGCAGTAAAATTGAGCGCGAGAATGTTCCCCAATAAAGTTCTTGGTAAAAATAGTCTCCGTTGTGGACTTCGCGCATTTTTTCCCTTTTCCCGCGGATTGTCACCATGTCGTGCGATATCGAGACATCCAAATCTTCCGGCTTTACGCCTCCTATGATGGTTTGGACCATAATTTCATCCGGAGTTTGCCACATGTCTAGGGTTAGCTGGCCCTCTTCGTTTTCTGTTTCTGGCAGTTGGTGGTCAAAACCCTTTTTTGCTTTAGCTTCTCCAGCCACAACTGGAGCAATGGTTCCGACCTGGGTCGGAGGTTCCACCACTTTTATGCTTCCGGTAAGTTTTTCAAAAAATGACATTTTATCCATTTGATTATTGTACCATGCGCCGTGCTTTTTCTGAAAGCAACAGCGCGATTACCGCTCCTATTACCACTAAAAATGTTGCCGAAAATTGCCCGGCGACGGACTCTATATTTTTTAGTATAAGAAAGTTATAAAAAGCGTGCAATAGGGTAGCCAAAATTATCGCGAACGCTATTTCTTTTATTCTACGTGTTTTATGATAAAAGGAAAAAGCGAATCCCGCGCCTATTATGGCCGCGCTCGACACATGCAACAAAACCGCGTTTATGAACCTGAACGCGCTTACAACTATCGATTGGCTTAATCCTACCTTGAGAGAACCGGCTATAAACAGCGCGTTTTCCGCAGCGGCAAAGCCGAGGGCGGCGGTTACCAAATATATTATTCCATCTTCCGGTTCATCAAAAAACCTGCTTTTAATCCCCGTAAAAAAAGCGGCGCCGGTTTTTGAAAGTTCTTCGACCAAGGCAAAGCTCAAAAGGTTAAATATTTGAAAAGCCCCCAAAGAATATCCAAAAACTTTCTTTAAAACAGAATTTGCTTCCAAAAAAACGTTTTCTAACACAAGCGCCGCAATCACAGATGCCATACCGGCAAAAAATACCAATACTATTTCTTTTTTTGGTTCCGGGTGGGCGTCTTCGCGCAGCCAAAAAAGAAGCCAGATTATTGGGGGAAAAACTCCTAAAATCGCGATTAGGGCGGTTTTTGCCGCGTACGCCGTTATTATCTCTGCCATTTTCCAATTATATCATTGGCTGTTTGAGGCATGAAAGGAGAAATCATTTCGGCGCATTTTTTCAAAATAAGTTCCAAACACGGTTGCGCCTCAGCTCTTCTTTTTTTGGCCTGTTCTATGTAGATGTCGGCAAGTTCGTGCCATATGAAATTATAAATTTTCTCTATCGCCAAGTGCAGTTCGAATTCTTCGAAATGCTTGTTTGCGCTTTCCATGGTTTCTTCAAGTTTTTTTAAAATTTCTTTATCTTCCGGATGCGAAAATTCTGGGCCAGCAATAGAGTCGGCGGGTTTTAAATCGATTATAAATTTGGCTATGTTTTTAATTTTTGTGCCAAAGTTGCGGAAGTTCTTGCATCTTTCGCTTAAGGCTTGTTTCCCGATTCTTCCGTCTCTTCCCGGGGCGGAGTAGGTAAGCAAGGCCGCGCGCAAAGCGTCCACGCCCCATTCTTCGGCAAAACTTTTTGGGTAAAGCCCGTTGCCCAGAGATTTTGAGAATTTTCTTCCTTGGTCGTCGCGCAGAGTACCATGGAAAAACATGTTATAAAATGGAATCTCCCGCGCAAAATACGACGAAATCATTATCATGCGCGCTATCCAGAGATATTTTATTTCTGGCGCGGAAATTTCAAAATCCCAGGGAAAATATTTTTTTATTTCCGGAGTTTTATCCGGCCAGCCGAGAGTGGCTAGCGGCCACAGTCCGGAAGAAAACCAAGTGTCCAGAATCTGTTCGTCTTGAACCCATTCTTTTTTTCCGCATCTGTCGCAAGACTTTGCCGGAGTTTCAGTTGAAATTACCATGTCTTTGTCTTTGCCAACCTCTCGCGCGATATTGCAAATAGCGCAGTACCAAACCGGAATTCTATGCCCCCACCAAAGCGAGCGGGAAATGCACCAATCGCGGACGTTTTTTATCCATTCCGATATAATGTCACGGTAGTTTTGCGGCACAAAATTAATCGAACCAATTTTTTTTAAGCCGTTTTTTGCAAGCCCCTCCATTTTTAAAAACCATTCTTCTGAAATCAGCGGTTCTATTATGCTTTTGCACCTTTCGCAAATAGCGACGTTATGCACATACTCCTCTTCTTTTACTAAAATTCCTTTCACTTTTAATTCTTCAAGCATCGCTTCTCTTGCTTCCAAAACTTTCATTCCGGAATATTTTCCAGCAACATCGGTAAGCCGTCCGTTTTTATCTATAACATTGATAATTTGCAATCCATGCCTTTTGCCAATTTCATAATCTGCAATATCGTGCCCCGGAGTTACTTTTATAACTCCTGTGCCAAAATTGGGGTCCACGGCTTCATCTGCAACCACCCTCATTTTTTTTATGCCGTTTAGGGTTTCGATCTCAAATTCTTTTCCAATGTAATCTTTGTATCTTTCGTCGTTTGGGTTTACTGCCATTGCTGTGTCTCCAAATTTTGTTTCCGGGCGAGTTGTTGCAAGAGTGAGAGGCCCGTATTTTAAATAATAAAGTTTTTCTTTTCTTTCTTCGTATTCTATTTCCGCGTTTTCTATCGCTGTGCCGTCTTTTGGGCACCATTGCACAATGTACGCCCCCTTGTACAAAAGGTCTTTTTCCCAGAAAATTTTAAATTGTTCAAAAACGGCTTTGGCAATTTGCGGGTCCAACGTGAATACTTCTTTGTCCCAGTTGGCGGAAATGCCCATCATTTTCCATGTGTCATGGAATGAAGAGTAAATTTCGTCCTTGAATTTACAAGCGCGCTTGAGCCATTCTTCTCGGCCAAGTTTTTCCTTGGACAAGCCTTCTTTCTGGAGAATTTTATTGAGTGTTCCTTCAAACTGAATTCCCGCATGGTCGACTCCTGGCTGGAACAAAACATCATATCCTTCCGCGCGCTTTTTGCGAGCGATAGCGTCCATTATCAAATGCTGCATTACGTGCCCCACATGCGGTTCTCCTGTCAAATTCGGGGGAGGCATCAATATTGAATATTTTTTCGACATGAGCCAATTATTGCAGGTTTCGGCCTATTTTTCAAACAAAAACCCCTCCGACAATGTGTCGGAAGGGTAAAATATTTATGGTTCAGGATTTGTAATAATTGCTACGTTTCCGAATATTGCTCCGATTCCTCCGAAGTTGCCATGCGTGCCGGAGAGGAGCCTGAACACCAAAACAACCTTCAAATTTTTAAGAGATTCGTCGTTTACTTTCTTTTGGCCTTTAACCCAAAGATCTTTTATGGGTTGAAGATCTATGCGCATAGGTTCCATGCGCAGGGCCTTGCTGTTTTTGTTTGATAAACTTTGCAAAAGCCTTATCGAGTCAAACGGCCTGTGATTTACATCTAGAATAAAAGCGTGAATTTCAAAATAGTCTTGCGTCTGGGCGATAAGCGAAATAAATTGCTGAAAATAATCAAAATTAAGTTCAGCTCCGTACCTCATTTTGGTGAGATCTAATATAGGAGAAACAACCAAGCCGTCTGCGTTCATGTTTGTTTTGTAGTTTAATGTTCCGGGGTTTCCGAACCACCAATTCCACCTGAAATCTGCTGGACTCGACACAATGTTCGAAAGATGCCACAAAAGAGGGTTTATTTGCCCGGAAAATATTTCAAAAAGCAATGCCAATGGGCCGTTGTAAACATAGAAGTCCTGAGGATCTTTTTGCCCGTCTTTGGTTGTAAAATTCCAATGCTCAATTACAGATTGGGCTTGAGTGTCGAATTCCATCACCGGAGATAATGGAGAGACATTTAGAGCTCTATCAATTATTTGCACCGCTATGTAATAATGAGTTTTCGGTTCTAAATCGGGAACTTTGATATTAACCCCTTCATTTTCTCCAACTCTCAAGTTATATTTGACTGTTTTTACATCTGGATGGTCAACAAAGTATTCATCAAAAGGTTTTTTGGAGTAATGCACCAAAAATCCATTTGGTTTTTTTCCGACCGAATCGTTGTTGGACGTAAATGCTAGCCAAGTTGAACCCCAGTTAGTACCAAAAACCCCAAAGTCGCTGACGGGTCCCGGAGGAAATAAGGGAACTTCCTGCAAAGCCATCATGTCGATGACGCCGCCGGAAGCTGTATAATTTTCCAGTCCTATGCCCGGAGAGGCGCTTCCCAGCACCATTCCGACAATCAGTTCTCTGGAAATGTTTACGCCTTGATTAGTCGCCGTACCGCGCATGTGGCCGATGGCTCCTGCTCCGCATGGAGAAGCCATCGATGTTCCGGATGACGCGGCGTATCCGGTGGGGCTGCCCATGGGACGAGCATCGCGAGGAACGGTGGAGACTATATTAACGCCAGGGCAACCAAAGCTCAAAAGCGCTTTTCCGTAGCTTGAAAACGACGCTTTGCCTCCGGCGGCGTTGGTAGCGACAGCGACCAGTACGCCCGGAGCGGCTGCCGGATAGAGCATGCGGCCGCCTGGACCGACTTGCTCGCTGCTGTTTCCAGCGGCGGTTACCACGACAATTTCTTTTTTGTAGGCAATTTCAAGCGTTTCATCGATAATCGGTACGGGGCCGGGGCCGGCAATGGAAAAATTAAAAGTGGCGCTAACTAAAGGATTGATCTTTTGAAGCTCGTCAATTTTGGAAATTGCTACCAACATTCCGTCGGCCATCCAGTCCCAGTAGCCTGATCCGCCATCGTCCAACACCTTCACATTAAACAACGAACATTTAGGACAAATACTGGCAACGCCTTCATTGTTGTTGGTGTTGGCGCCAGCAATTCCGGCCACATGAGTCCCGTGTCCAAATTTGTCTTTGGCGCCGCTAGCTGAACCGGAGGCGTCGTATTCCCAAATATATTTGTTAACCAAATCAGGATGGGTCGGCGAACCGCCGGTATCGAAAATGACGATAATCGAAAGCGGACTGCCCAGTCCGTATTTTTCGTGAGCTTCGGGGGCTTTTATTGCCCGAAGACCGTACTGCTGGGGGTATAGCGGATCGTTGTATTGGAAATCCACTACTTTGACGATGGAAGAAAGCGAGATGCTTTCTACTCCAGGGTCTTGTGAAAATCGGAAGATCATCTGGTTAAAATCATCAGGGTTTTTTACTCGGATGTGCATGATTTTATCGAAATCAGTCTGGCTGGCCAGGTCTTTAACGGCCGGCGAGACCGAAGGCATCAGATTGATGCGGTCCAACTCGGTGTGATACTCGCTGACTGTGCCGGTATTTATTGCCGCCTGAAGAGCCTGAAGTTGGTAGCCGGAGCTCAAAGCCCGGCCATTGCTCTGGTTTGGCTTGAGAACGACATAAAATTCGTCTTGCAAGTACTCGTCTTCCACGCAAACCGGCGGCGCTAGCAGGTTTTCTGAACTGCAATTGGTGATTTTGAAAGTCGGCCGGTCTTGAGCGCCAACGCTATTCGGAGAGTAAAATGCGGACAAAGCAACCAAAAACAATATTGCGATAATTTTTTTCATGAGTTTGTTCTCCTTATTCTAAATTTCAAGGTTCGGGCTTTCTGTAATTATGCTATCAATCGAGGTTTTTGGTGTCAACGTTGACAATGTTTTGCTTGCTAGATACGCTTATTTTGTCCATAAGGAGGACACAATGCTCATTAACAATTCATCAAGAAGTCTGATTGTTTTGGTTTTTCTGATTTCTTTATTGTTCGCGGTTCCAGTTGGCGCCCAAGAAAGAGTCGGGGCAATACGCGGGACTGTTTACGATTCAACCAGAGGAGTGATTCCAGGGGCCGTAGTTTCGGTTTCAGGGCCTGGGCTAATCAAACTTCTTAGTGTGGCAACCGATGTCGGCGGAGGGTATCTTTTACAATCTATCCCGCCGGGAGTTTATTCGGTTATGTTTTCAGCGAATTCATTCGCGCCGGTTCTAAAAGATAATGTAGTCGTGCGGGTTGGGCGGACAACTTCTGTCGATGTGGAACTAAAAGTTGCCGATATCCAAACTGTTATCGAAGTTTCAGAAGCTCCTCCGTTTTTGGATACGGCAACCAATGTTATTTCCGCAAATATTGATTCTGAAAAATACGAAAAATTGCCGACCGGCCTCGGATTTGCTTCTTTGGCTCCTCTTGCTCCGGGTGTAAACTTGGAGTCCAAGCAGGGTGGGCTCCAAATAGACGGCGCAAGCGGTTCGGAAAATTCTTTTGTTCTCGATGGCGTTGAAGTTGGTGATATAAGAACGGGAGTTTTGGGTTATAGCTCAAACGTTCCTTTTGAATGGATACAAGAAATGCAGGTAAAATCTGGCGGAGTCGACGCGGAGTTCGGCGGGGCTATAGGTGGAGTGGTGAGCGCTGTTACCAAAAGCGGTGGAAACAATTTTCACGGACAAGCTTCGCTCTATTCTAGGTTCGACGGTTTAAACTCCGGCCCGAATCCGTCGTTGAGGCTTAATCCGTACGACGATGAAGTTGCGGAATATTTTCACAACAAGCGCGATGGCTACAGATTTTTAAATCCTGGGTACGCGCTTGGCGGACCAATTCGAAAAGACAGGGTTTGGTTTTTTTCGAGCTACTTTTACCAGGGCGCTCGAATATCGCGATCGGTTGTTTTTTTGGATGACAATGAAAAGAGAGATTTCGTAAGCAGGCAAAGGCAAGATTTTGCTTTGAACAAAGTCGATTTTGCTCCGCTGGACCAACTTCGAGGTTCTTTCAGTTATTACTATAAACCACTAAAAACAATTGGTATTTTGCCGAGCCAGCAGGGCACCGATTCGCCAGATTCTCATTTTGGAGAAAAAGGATACAGGTCGCCGAACACTTCATACCAATGGCAGTTGGATTACACTTTTGGAAGCAGTCTTTTGTTTAGAGGTTTTGGCGGGTATAACTACAGCAACTTCAAAGACTATGGAACCCAAAGAGGAACATTCTACAGCTTTGCCACTTCAAATCTGAATCTTCCCGCAAGTTTGCCAGTGCCGGAAAATTTCCGGTACGCCGCGGGAAATATTACCGACAACAACAACCAAACGGTTCAAGATATTTACGGCAGACACAATGTTAATTTGGTTTCTTCATATTTCACCGAAAGGCTTGGATTTCTTCCTGGCCAGCATAATCTTAAAGTTGGTTATGATATGAACAGGCTTCACAATGCTCCTGTGGCGAATACTTGGCCCGACGGCGCTATTTTTGTCGTTTGGGATCGGGCGCGCAGGGGAATTACAAGGCCGGGAACTTTTCGAGGAAAGTACGGCTACTATGTAAATAGAGTTTTTGGGACATCTGGCGACGTATCAAGTTCGAACCAGGGATTATTTTTGCAGGATAGTTGGCAGGTAAAATGGGGATTTGCCCAGAAGCTTACTCTGAACTTGGGTATTAGAACCGAAAGAGAATTTGTGCCGTCTTTTAGGACCGATAACGGCATTGCTTCAAAGGCGATTAAATTCGGATTTGCGGACAAGATTTCTCCGCGGTTGGGATTCGCGCTTGATCCGACCGGTAGCGGTAACGCGACCGTTCGCTTCAGCTATAGCGTTTACCATGATGTCATGAAGTATGAGTTGCCAAGAGGAAGCTTTGGCGGAGATATGTGGAAAGATTATGTTTACACTCTTGAGGATCCTAATTTTTGGAACATCAAGCCAAACAGCGCTCCAAACAGCGGTTTTGGAAATTTTCCAGGATTTTTAATTGAAGTGGTTGATTGGAGAATTCCTTCAAATGATCCGGAAAACAATTTAATTGACCCCGGGCTCAAACCGGTGAGGCTCCATGCCTTTGATTTGAGCGCTGAAAAAATTTACAAAACCAATTGGGTTTACGGAGTCAGATTTGTCCATAAGGTTTTGGACCGGACAGTTGAAGATGTTGGAACACTTACAGACCATGGGGAAGAATACCGCATTACAAACCCTGGTTTTAGCGACAACGTTACTCCCAGAGCAAAAAGAAATTACGATGCTCTTGAAATAAAATTGGAAAAACGAAAAGGATCGAATTTGGTTTTGACAAGCTATACTTTGAGTCGTTTGTACGGAAATTACGGAGGACTTGCTTCCGCTGACGAACGCGGAAGAACAAGCCCGAATGTAAACAGGTACTTTGATTTGCCGTGGATGAATTATGATTCTCGCGGAGAACTTGTTTATGGAAGATTAGCCACGGATAGACCGCATACTTTCAAATTTTTTAGTTCTTACGATTTGAAGTCGAGGCTTGGAACCACCCAGTTTAGCCCGGCACTTACTCTGATGAGCGGAACCCCGCTTTCTACGGAAGCCGATGTTATTTCTTCCACTCCGGTTTTTTTAAACGGAAGGGGAGATATGGGGCGCACTCCGGTATTTTCCAACACGGACATGAAAATTTCGCATGAGTTTAAAGTTGGCAGAAGCGATGAAAGAAAAATGAGGCTTGAGGCTACAATGGGAAATTTATTCAACCAAAGAATCGTTGTGGACAAGATTTCAAACTACATCCATCCGCATGACGGACAAATTCAATTCGAAAATTTTGACGACGCCCTGAAAGGGTACGATTACGAGTCGCTGCGCAGAGAGCAGGATTTGAGAATCGACCCAAGGTATGGAATGCCGAGCTCGTTTTCGAGCCCGCGCTCAATCCGTTTGGGATTGCATTATATTTTCTAAAAACAACATCCCTCTCCGAATATGGTCGGAGAGGGATTTTAATTTAATTTCAAATTGCCATTTGCCTTGAGAGGGTGTTTTGCAAATTTTTTCGCGCGAGCCCTAAAATATGCGGGAACAGCAATCATTGCGGCATTGTCGCCGGTGAGCGAAAGAGGGGAAAGGAATAATTTTGTCGAAGGATATTTTTTTATTAATTTTTCTAGGGCCTGTCGCAGAGATTTGTTTGCCGCAACGCCCCCGCCCACCACAAGAGATTTCGGTTCATGCTTTTTCAACGCTTTTTCAGTTTTTTTTACTAAAACATCGACTACGGCTTGTTCAAATTCGTAAGCAACTTCGGATTTGTCAGCACTCGGATTATCGCGCAAGTAATAAAGAACGGCGGTTTTGAGCCCGGAAAATGAAAAATTTAAGTCAGGAGAATTTATCATTGGGCGAGGGAAAAGACCTCCATCCCCCCTGCGCCCCCCTTCCTCCTTCGTAAGGAGAGAAGGGGGGGTTCTTTTTTTATTCCCCCTCTCCTTACTAAGGAGGGGGGATTGAGGGGGGAGGTACTTTTCTGCTAGTTTCGAAATTTCTGGTCCTCCCGGGTACCCAAGCCCGAGCAGGCGCGCCACTTTGTCGAAAGCCTCCCCGGCGGCGTCGTCCAGAGTTTCTCCCAGAATTTTATAATTCAAATGTTTTTTCATTAAAACCAATTCTGTGTGCCCGCCGGAAACAATGAGGGCTAGGAGCGGAAATTTTGGTTTACCTCCATCCCCCTGACCCCCTTCCTCCTTATTAAGGAGAGAAGGGGGAA
>JBBTXM010000023.1:0-10371 GCA_038062255.1 Patescibacteria group bacterium | reverse complement strand
AAATTTTTTGATGTACATACGCATACCCAGGACTCGCCTTACGAAAGCGACCGTGATTTGGTTATCCGCCGGGCGTTAGACGCTGGCATTGGAATGGTCCAGGTGGGAACAGATTTCTCGATGTCTCAAAAAGCCATAGAATTGGCAGAGAGATACGAAAATGTTTACGCAACTGTTGGGCTTCATCCCACAGATAACACGAAAGAAGAATTTGACTACGAAGCGTATAAAAAACTAGCGCTTTCATCGAACAAGGTTGTGGCAGTTGGCGAGTGCGGGCTGGACTATTTTAGAATGAAGCCCTTCGACGATGCTCAGGGTAAACAAAAAGATATTTTTATAAAACAAATCGAACTTGCAAAAGAGATCGGCAAGCCGCTGATGATTCATTGCCGGGAGGCGTTTCCCGACTTGATAGAAATTCTAAAAGAGAATATTGTAACTACCCCCCACAACCCCCCTCCTTACGAAGGAGGGGGGCGAGGGGGGAGGTTAAGTTCTTCTGGAGTAGTCCATTTCTTTTCCGGTTCCGTTGAGAACGCCAAAACTCTTCTAGATATGGGTTTTTATTTTTCTTTCGGAGGGGTCATTACTTTTACCAGAGATTACGACGAACAGATAAAATTTATTTCGCTAGACAAAATTTTACTTGAAACAGACGCGCCGTATGTTGCTCCGGTTCCGTACCGTGGAAAACGAAACGAGCCTTTGTATGTAATTGAGGTGGCTAAAAAAATCTCGGAAATAAAAGGAGCGACTTTAGAAGAAGTCGCCCGCGAAACCACAAAAAACGCGCTGTCAGTCTTTGGAATTTTCAATTGAGATTTTCCATGCCTTAAGAACCAGCAGGTCTCTTTCGGTTAGCTGAAGTTCAAGCGGGGGATTTGCCACCATTATTTTTACTGCCGCCGGCCTTATATTGATTTTTACTTTAAGCCCGTTTTTTTCGCAAAGAACTTTTTTGACATTGTAATCAACAATGGCTTTTTTGAGTTTTTCCAAAAGCTCTCGCTCGCGTTTTTCATTGGTATTGTCAATCATTTTCTCAAACTTGTTTATGAGGTTCGCGGCCGATTCCCCCGTTTCCCGGAGAAGCCGGCGCAGTTCGTGCGCTTTCATGAGCTGTTCTCCGAAAATAAAGCCTTCTATCTTCAGTTTCGCAGAATGGCATACGTTGTCAATCCGTGAAAAAGTTGCTATTTTTTAATAATCAATGGCTTCTTACAACCATAAATCAATAGAAAAAAAGTGGCAGAAAATCTGGGAGAAGAGCGAAATTTATCGCACTAAAGACAAATCTAAAAAACCCAAATACTACCAACTCGAAACCTTTCCTTATCCTTCTGCGGCCGGCCTTCATATGGGCCACCCAAAAGGTTACATCGCGGAAGACATTCATGCGAGGTTTATGCGAATGAACGGCAAAGAGGTTTTGTACACAATGGGATGGGACGCCTTTGGCCTGCCTACAGAAAATTACGCGATAAAAGTTGGAAAATCTCCTCAAGAAGTAGCGAAGGCAAACGTTAAAAATTTTAAAAGGCAGGTAAAGATGTTCGGGCTTTCGTATGATTGGCAAAGGGAAATTAACACATCGGAGAGCGAATACTACAAATGGACCCAGTGGATTTTTTTGGAGCTTTTCAAATCAGGCAAAGCCTACCAAAAACTCGCTAAAGTAAATTGGTGCCCCAAAGACCAAACTGTTTTGGCAAACGAACAAATTGTTGATGGAAAATGCGAAAGATGCGGCGCGGAAGTTGTCCAAAAAGAAATGAATCAATGGTTTTTTAAGATTACTGATTATGCCGAAAGATTACTTTCCGACTTAAAAGGGCTTGATTGGCCAGAAGAAACAATCAAAAGACAGGAGGATTGGGTTGGTAAATCGGAAGGAGCGGAAATCGAGTTCAAAATTAACCCACCCCTAACCCCCTCCCCAAGGGAGGGGGAAAAAGAGACGGGTTACGGGTTGTTTAGATACCACACAACTGATCCTAAAACATGGAAAGCTCTTCAAGGAAGGGTGCTTGAAATGAGAAAACAACCAACAGATGCTGAAGAAATTTTGTGGCAATCACTAAGAAGAAATTTGACAGGTTTTCACTTTAGAAGACAACACATTATTGGAAGATTTATTGTTGATTTTGTTTGTTTTGAAAAATCGCTAGTTGTTGAAGTCGATGGTGATATTCATGATTTTCAGAAAGGAGAGGACGAAGAAAGAACCAAGTTTTTAAAACAAAATGGCTTTGTGGTAATTAGGTTTAGCAATGCAAAAGTTTTAGGAAATGTATTGGCGGTTGTAGAAGAAATTAAAAAAGAATTAAAATCCCTTCCCTTTGGGGAGGGTTCGGGTGGGGTTATTAAGGTTTTTACAACCAGGCCGGATACATTGTATGGGGCGACATATTTGGTTTTAGCTCCGGAACATAAGTTGATACAAGAATTAAAGCCGCGAATTAAAAATTGGGGCGAGGTAGAAAATTATATAAACAGCTCAAAGAAAAAAACTGAACTTGAACGTTTAAAGGGAGAAAAAGACCCTACTTCGCGCAAGGCTACGGAAGGGCAAAGAAAAACCGGAATTGAGTTGAAAGGAATAAAGGCCATAAATCCGGCAACCAAAGAAGAAATTCCAGTTTGGATTGCCGACTACGTGTTGGGCAGTTACGGCACGGGCGCCATAATGGCGGTTCCGGCCCATGACCAGCGCGATTTCGAGTTCGCCAAAAAATTCAACTTGCCAATCCGCGCGGTTATAGAACCTATAACTGGAGAAGAAAGGCCCAATGAAGAATTTAGACAAAGCGTAGTGGCGCTGGTGGAGAATCAAAAAAATGGAAAACTGCTTTCAATAAATTGGGGAGAGAAACTTGGAGGAAATTTGTTTGTTGGAGGAGGATTGAAAGATGGAGAGAATCCAATTAAATGCGCGATACGCGAAATAAAAGAAGAAACGGGCTACAAAAGTTTAAAATTTATCTCAAAGTCCGAAAAAATCCACCACCACTATATTGCTTCTTCAAAAGGAGGTGTTGCGCGCAACATTGAAGCTATTGGACTTTACTTCAAATTGGAAAATGAAGAAAAGACGGATTTGAAGCTCGAAAGCGATGAGGACGGAAAATTTAAAGTTGAGTGGATAAGCAAAAAAGAAGCCCAGCAAAAAGTGCGCGACGAACTTCACAAATATGTTTTTGAAAAATTTATTTTAGAAAGGGCGTACTTTGGCAGGGGTATTCTTGCAAACTCCGGCAATTTTAACGGAATGGTTTCGGAGCATGCGAAAAATAAAATTACCGAATTTGCGGGGGGAAAAACAAAAGTTCAGTATAGGCTCCGCGATTGGTCTGTTTCGCGCCAGCGTTATTGGGGTGTGCCAATTCCGATAATTTACTGCGATAAATGCGGAGTAATTGCTGTTCCCGAAAAAAAATTGCCGGTTAAGCTCCCGCCTCTTAAAAATTACAGGCCAAAAGGAAAACCGCCTCTTGCGGGTTCCGAAAAATTTATGAATGTAAAATGCCCAAAGTGCGGCGGCGATGCGGAAAGAGATCCGGAAACTCTTGATACTTTTGTTGATTCGTCCTGGTACTATTTGCGCTATGCAGACCCGAAAAATAAAAATGAGTTCGCTAAAAAAGAAAAATTAGAATATTGGTTGCCGGTTGATTTATATGTAATAGGCGCGGAACATACAACTGCGCATCTTTTGTACGCGAGGTTTATTACAAAATTTTTGCATGACCAAGGTCGCTTGAATTTTAAGGAACCATTTTTAAAATTGCGGCACCAAGGAATGATTTTGGGGCCGGACGGCAGAAGAATGAGCAAAAGGTGGGGCAACGTGATAAACCCGGACGATGTAATATCGGAATACGGCGCCGACACAGCGCGTTTGTACGAAATGTTTATGGGGCCGTTTGAACAAGGTGGTCCATGGGACAACAAAAGCATTGTCGGAATAAAAAGGTTTTTGGACAGGGTTTGGGGCGCAGCACATCGAGTTGAACCAGAAGAAAAGATACATCCGGTTAGAAAACAAGAGATGTATCATAAAGCATTAAAAAAAATTACAGAAGATATTAGTGCGTTTAAGTTTAATACCGCCATTTCTCAATTGATGATTTTAATGAATGATCTTGATTCTGAAAAAATTTATGAAAACAGATTTAAAATATTTCTCAAACTTCTTGCTCCATTCGCACCACACATGACAGAGGAAATATGGAAAGGGGTTCTAAACAATAAAACATCCATTCATTCAGAAATATGGCCAAAATATGACGTGGAAATGCTCAAAGAAAAAACCTTTGAACTCATTGTCCAAATAAACGGCAAGGTGCGCGATAAATTTGAAGTTACAAAGAATATTTCGCAAAAAGAGGCTGAATCCTTGACATTTTCCAGAGAAAAAGTTAAGAATATCCTCGGACCAAGTCAGCCGAAAAAGGTAATTTTTGTGCCCAATCGGCTGATAAATTTGGTAGTTTGAACGGGGACGTAACCAATGAGAGCTGAGTATCGAAGAATAGGCGAAAAAATATATTTGCTTCGCGGCATGTATTTGGAAAATCTGGTGAGTATTTGTAGAAAAGAGTTTCCTGAGTCATCACTTGAAAGTATTAAAATTGAATTTGAAGATGGCAACGTGGAAAATTCTGTAGCTATATATTTGTGTGTACCAAAAAACACTGGCACTAAAAATTAAAAAACACGGCGCAACTATTGCGCCGGTTTTTCTTTGGTAGACTTTTTAAATTTTGCGAGTATAATAGAGTTATGATTTCTGACGAGAGAGTCCAAATTGCTAAAGATATATTGGTTTCGGCGGGACAAGTATTTCTGGCCTCGCTTATTATTCCGTACTTCACAGGCGAGTATCAGGCGGCATATTTGTTGATGGGAATTTTCCTAACATTTGGTTCTTGGTCGATGGCTTTATTTGTTTCTAAGAAAAATATTTAAATATGAGTCCACTGCAAACATTTTATATAGTCGGCGCAATTGTTCTTTTGGCTATAGCCATTGTTGTTTATCCATCGCTGCGCAACAAGAATAACAAATAAGCACCACCCATAGTTGCATTTAGTATATGTGCGGAATCATGGGGTACGTAGGCAAGAGGAATGCTCTGCCTATAGTAATAGACGGCTTAAAAAAGCTTGAATACAGGGGCTACGACTCTGCCGGAGTCGCGCTTTTGGCGGAAAATGGTATTTTTCTTGCCAAAAAAGCCGGCCGTGTTGCGGAATTGGAACAACACGTGCAAGGCTCCGCCTTTGCTAAAGCTTCGGCGGACAAGTCGGTTTCGGACATTCCAAAAGGCAACTTGGCTATCGCGCATACCCGCTGGGCGACCCACGGAAAGCCGACTGACATAAACGCGCATCCGCATTCTGACTGCAAAAAAGAAATTTTTATAGTTCATAACGGAATAATCGAAAACCACCAAGAACTCAAAGAGGCTCTCCAAAGAGAGGGGCATATTTTTAGTTCGGAAACAGACAGCGAAGTTATCGCCCACCTTATAGAACGCCAACTTATAATGGAAAATAAAATTTCCCTGGAGGACGCGGTTACCGAGGCTCTTGGGCATGTTACTGGAACTTTCGGTGTTGCTGTTATCTCAAAAAAAGACGGGCAAAAAATAGTAGCCGCCCGCAGGGGGTCCCCGCTGATTTTGGGAGTGGGAGACGGCGAATATGTTTTGGCTTCCGACGCTTCGGCGATTGTGGGCGTGACAAAACAGGCGGTTTATTTACACGATAATGAACTTGTTTCCGTATCTCCGGACGGTTTTCATATTTTCAATCTTTCCAAAAAACCGCTTGAAAAAAATATCCAAACAATAGAGTGGGATACGGAGTCCGCCCAGAAAGGAGGTTTTTCGCATTTCATGAAAAAAGAGATTTTTGAACAGCCGGAAACTTTAAAAAACTCTTTGCGCGGAAGGCTTATGGAGGACGGCTTTGCAAAACTCGGGGGGCTTGAAGACGTAAAAGAAAGATTTTTGTCTTCCAAACAGATATCTATTATCGCCTGCGGGACTTCGTATTACGCCGGCATGCTGGGCAAGTATTTTTTTGAAGAGATTGCCGGCATTCCAGTTTCTGTGGAGCGCGCTTCAGAGTTCCGTTATAGAAACCCTGTCATGGGTCCGGACTATACGGCGATTTTTATTTCGCAATCCGGAGAAACCGCCGATACAATACACGCTTTGCGCGAAGCGAAAAAAAGAGGCGCTTTGACTCTTGGAATAGTAAACGTTGTGGGCTCCACATTGGCTCGCGAATCCGATGCTGGGGTTTATAATCATGCGGGTCCGGAAATCGGAGTTGCTTCCACAAAGGCTTTTTTGTCGCAAATCGGGGTGCTTATGCTGATAGCGTTGTTTTTAAAAAAGAAAAATGGAGCTAGTTCTACGAATGGGCTTGATATGGTCCACGAATTTAAGGCTTTGCCTTCCAAGATGGAAAAAATATTGAAGCGCGATTCTGAAATAAAATCTCTCGCTCAAAAATATTTAAGTTACTCAAACTTTGCTTTTATCGGAAGAAAATACCAGTTTCCGGTGGCTCTTGAGGGAGCGCTTAAGCTCAAAGAAATAGCGTACCGCTATGCGGAAGGATACGCGGCGGGGGAGTTAAAACACGGCCCGCTTGCTCTGATAGACGGCAACATGCCGGTAATTGCGCTCGCGGTAAAAGATAGTATTTACGAAAAAGTTATTTCAAATATTGAAGAAGTAAAAGCAAGGGGCGGTAAAGTTATAGCAATTGCTTCCGAGAGCGATAAGCGGATAGGGGCGATTGCCGATGATGTAATTTTTATTCCTGAGTCTTTGGAAATGCTATCGCCCATGCTCTCGGTAATTCCTCTCCAGCTTTTTGCATACCATACCGCGGCGCTTTTGGGCCTCGATGTCGATAAACCGCGCAATCTCGCAAAATCTGTAACGGTTGAGTAGTATTGACATTTTGTATAAAAAATATATAATCTTACACAGAAGAAAGGAGATCAAAAATGCGAAAAATTGCGCTGGTGGACTTGGATGATACGCTGTTTGATACAAAAAAATTTAAGGCCGAGTATCTTACATTCTTGCGAGGTTTGAACAACGGCTTCGAGTGGGTGCCGCTTGAAATCATGGCTGAAACTTATGAAAAAGCGAAAGTAAAAGGCTATTTTGACGCAGACGCGCATTGCGCGCTTCTTGATGAATATATAGCTTCAGAAACCGGCGTGCTGGGGAAAACAAAATTTTGGCTTGAGAAGTGGCTGGAATCTGAGAAGAAGATGTTAGAAAGCCTTGTTTTCTTGGACACCGAACCGCTGTTTAGAATTTTGCAGCATCTCGATTATCCAATATATATTTTGACTCTTGGAACCGAGTGGTTCCAAGCTGTAAAAATAGAAGGTTCTGGTCTTGCGGGCCATGTGGACGGATATGTAGTAACGCAAGATCCAACAAAGCGAGACGCGATAACCGCAATGTGCGATCCGGAAAAAGACGAAATTATCTTGATTGATGATTCCAAAAAAGTAATTGATGCCGTCAAAAAAACATTTCCGCGCGTTTGCGCGGTCCAAGTTCTGCGCGAAGATAATCCAGCAAAGGTTTCTTCAAATGCCGACGCGATTGCCAAAAATCTTGGCGAAGCAATGGGTGCTTTGTTATCTAAATTCTAGTTTTACCCCGTTACAAGTTACTTGTTAACTTGTAACGGGGTTTTATTTTAGAGAATTTGCGAGGTTTTATGCCAGAAAAGCAAAAACATTTTGTTGTTGTCGGCGGAGGAACAGGAACGTCAGTGGTTTTAGATGGGCTTAAAAATTATCATTTGAATCTTTCTGCCATTGTTACTACTGCTGACGATGGAAGTTCGTCTGGAGACTTGCGCCGAAAATTTCGAATGATTCCGCCTGGAGACGTAAGGCAATGCCTTGTTGCTTTGGCTTCTGGGAACTTCGGATATCTTAACGAAAGGTTTCAAAAAGGATTTTTACAAGGCCATACGCTGGGAAACTTATTGATTACGCTTTTTTACCAAAAAAACGGCGGAAATTTCCAAGAAGCTGTCGACGAGTTGCTTCGTCTTACTGGCGCTAGCGGTTCAATAATTCCCATGACTTTAAATCCAGTTACGCTGGTAGCGGAACTGCGTGGCGGGCGCAAACTTGTGGGGGAAAGCAAAATTACGTCTTCTTTGAAAATAGGAAATGAGCTTGAGAAACTTTACTTAATACCTCGCTATCCAAAAGCCAACGAAAGAGCAATTGCGGTTTTGAAAAATGCTGATGCCATAGTTGTTGGGCCGGGAAACTTATTTTCCAGCATAATTCCAAATTTTTTGGTGAACGGAATTAAAAAAGCGTTTTTGGAATCCTGCGCAAAGAAAATTTACATAGCCAATATTTTTACCCAGCCAGGACACACGGATAATTTTACGATTGCTGATTTTTTGGCGATACTCGAAAAGTATATTGGGAAGGATGTATTTTCACACATTGTTTATAACACCAAAAAAATTCCTAAAAACATATTAAATCGGCATACTAACGATATTATTAAAAAACAGATTTTTTTGCGGCCGCCGTTTTTAAGTGATCCTCGTTTTGTTGGGGGCGATATCGTAAGTTTAAACCCGCGCGTAAACTTAGCTGACCCCATTGCTAAAATACGAAATCCATTTTTGCACGATCCCAAAAAGCTTGCAAAGGTGCTTGTTTCGCTGGTATAATTTTTTCGGATAAAGGAGGCTTCAAATGCCGGCTGAAAGAGAGTGGATTATACAGGAAGGCAAATTGTGCGGATGTTTGCCGACGAATTTGCTGCAAAGCGATATTGTGAGGGTTGCTCTTTATGGAGATAATGTGGAGCCGGAATTTTATTTTCTTCAATGTTGCCACCGAGTCGACTTCATAACTTTTAAAAAATTTTCCGGCGGAACTATCACGCCGAGATTCGAAAATGTGGCATATGCCGAAAGAGTGGCTAAAGTCGGAACTATTCAACACGAAATTATGGTTGACCTGATCCTTAAGAACGAAAATTTAAACAAAGCACTGGATATTATCACGAAACTTATGGAAAAAGCCAAAAAAGACCCAGGTTATCTTAAAAATCAGTTGGAAATATAGCCCTACAAACGGCGGTTTACGAACCGCTGTTTTTGTTTTATCTTGATTTCAATGATTGTTGATGGAAAAAAGATTGCAGGAGAGATAAAAGACTCTCTAAAGAGAGATGTTTTGGGTCTCGCTCAAAAACCCGTTCTTGCGATTGTAAAAGTCGGAAATGATTTGGTTACGGAAAAATTCTTAAATCAGAAAAAAAAATTTGCTTCCGATATCGGAGTCTCCGTAGTGGTTCATGAATTTCCAGTTGATATTTCAACAAGACAGCTTCGCGAGGAGGTTTTAAAATTGGCTAGCGCCGAAGAGATTTCGGGAGTTGTCATTCAATTGCCCTTGCCCCAAAATATTGACGCTGATTATATTACAAACGTTTTACCGGAGGAAAAAGACCCCGATATGCTTTCTCAAAAAAGCGCCAGCCTTTTTGTTTCCGGCAAAAGCAAAATTTTGCCTCCTGTGGCGGGGGCCGTGAAAAGTATTTTTACGGCTTATGGCATAAAGCTTACAGAGAAGAACGCTGTTGTTGTTGGTGCCGGAAAACTCGTTGGAAAACCGGTTGCGGCTTGGCTAGGAAATCAGGGTGTTAGCGTGGCCGTAGTTGACGAGCATACGCTCGATCCACGGCGCTTTACTTTGAGGGCCGATATTATTGTTTCCGGCGTTGGAAAGCCGAATTTAGTCTCCGCGGAAATGGTAAAGGATGGAGTTGTCGCAATAGATTGCGGGACATCGGAGTCCGCTGGCCAGATATCGGGCGACATTGATTCTAGGGTTGCAGAAAAAGCATCGATTTTTACTCCAGTCCCAGGAGGGGTTGGGCCGATTACTGTTGCAATGCTTTTTTCGAACTTAATTGAACTTGCAAAGATGAAGTAAAAAAGCGGCCAATGGCCGCTTAATCTTTCTTGTTTGCGCATTCTGAACAAGATTGTTTGCCGTTTTCATAATATTCCCGTTGTTCGGGCGGAGTATCTTTGTAGTACGGGGTATCTGCTCCGCAAATTACGCATTTTTCGATTTCAGATCTCATTCATTTCTCCTTTAGTTTGGTTCGCCAGTTGGTTGGTGAATTTTCTAGGCTTATGATAGCATTTGTTCATTGCTTTAGCAATGACCCCGACGTACGTCGGGGTGAAAGCAAAAAGCTTTCATCGAAGTCAATAATTAGCCGCGGTGGCGGAACTGGCAGACGCACAGGACTCAAAATCCTGCGATCGCAAGGTCATG
>JBBTXM010000022.1:0-11218 GCA_038062255.1 Patescibacteria group bacterium | reverse complement strand
AAAGGGCCTGTAAAACGATCGGAGGTTGAATATATAAGAGGAGTTAATTCTTCTTTCATGCTCCGCAATCTTTTAATCCGCGGACTGATTGAACGCGTCCGCGATCCCAAAGATTCCAGGTCATACGTTTACAGGGTATCTCGCGATTTTCTGAAATTCCTTGGAATTACGTCAATTTCCGATTTGCCGGAGTACGGATCGTTCGCCAAAAAACTCGAAGAATTTATTTCTTCCCAACCTACGGAAGTTCAATCTTGATGTAGTTGCCGTCGTCTAGGAGAATTAAGGATTTTGACTCCATCGATATGATTTTCGGATTTTTGCCTTTGTACAAAGGCGCGATATTGTTTTCTGGCGCTTCTTTTTCGAGCGCCCAGATGCCGTTTTCCATGTTTATTACCATGTAGTCCGGCTGTCCAGAATAGTTTTTTACTTCTCGAATTTCTTCACCAGAAACAAACGATTTATAGCGGGTTTTATCCATCCAAAAAGGCATTTTATCTTCCGGCCCTATCCAGAAAAGTTCTATTTTTGACGAATCCCAGGATATTATTTCATTTTCGTCTTCGGAAAACAGGATATTTCGGCCTTCTTTTAAGATTTTAAGAGTGGAAGTGGCCAAAGTTGTTTCTAATTTTTTATTTCTATAAAAGTTTTTATCTTCTCCCAAAATCAGGTACTCGCCGGATTTTGGCAACTCCCAGAATTTCTTGACGCTAGAAAATAATATTTTTTCCTTACCGTTTTCATCACGCGCGTAAAGAGAATTTTTTTTGAAATAAGGTTTGTTAGAAACCGGAGAAGTTGTGCCCAAGATTTCTCCTGCGACTTGGCGAGGTATCAAAAGAACTTCGCGCTCTGTTACTTTTTCGGAGAACACGGAGAGGTTTTTTTCCCATTCCCAAAATCCGTCTTTGTTTACTTCAACTTCGTATTCTCCCGGAATCAGATTTTTGATAACGGCGTTTTTTGAAATAAGCGATGTCTTTTTTTTCCTGAACGGGCTAGCCGAAACAAGCGCGTTCGAAGCCGACGCGGTAACCGCAATGCCTCCGGTGCGCTGTATTTTGAGCCCCGGCCCTACTCCGTAGCCGAATGTGTACAAAAATACCGGCGCCAGTAAAATTACGAAAATAAGGCCAGAAAGCCAAAATAAAATACGCCTTTTTCGTTTAGTCAACATTGATTTGAAAGTAATTCTAACTTATTCTGTCAGTATAGTAAATGACAAACTTTTTTGTAAGAAAACTTGGAATAGACTTGGGTACGGCGAATACTTTGGTGTTTGCGCCTGGCAAGGGCGTGGTGCTCAACGAGCCTTCGGTTGTCGCGGTATCGATGCCGGAAAACAGAGTTCTTGCCGTGGGCAACGAAGCAAAGATTATGATAGGTCGTACGCCGGATTCTATTGTGGCGCATCGGCCGATGCGCGATGGAGTAATCGCCGACTACAGGGTTACCGAAGCCATGCTCAGGTATTTTATCGGCAAGGCTGTTGGTTCTTGGAATCTGGTAAAGCCGGAAGTTTTGATATCCGTGCCTGCGGGAGTTACATCAACAGAAAGGAGATCTGTGGTAGAGGCTGCTATAAAGGCGGGAGCTAAGGCTGCTTATGTTGTAAAGGAGCCGATTCTTGCGGCAATCGGCGCCGGTATTCCAATACACGAGCCTCAGGGGCATATGATAGTGGATATCGGCGGGGGGACCACGGACGCAGCCGTTATTTCTTTGGGGGGAATTGTTAGCTCAATTTCCGTAAAAGTCGCGGGGAACAAAATCGACCAGGCTATTTCGGATTACATAAAAAAACAATTCAACTTGGCGATTGGAGACCGGACCGCGGAAGAGATAAAAATAAATATTGGTTCCGCGATTCCGATTGAGGAAGAGCTTGAGATGACTATAAAAGGGAGGGATTTTCTTTCTGGTCTTCCAAGGTCTTTGGAAATAAAAACAAACGAAATTGTAAAAGCCATAGAATCTGAACTGCGAAGCGTGGTTAAGGCAATAAAACAAGTTTTGCATCAAACGCCTCCGGAGCTTGCTTCCGACATCATAGAAAAAGGAATTACCATGACTGGCGGAGGATCTCTTTTGCGCAATTTGAATATTTTGATTTCCCGCTCAACCGGAGTGCCGGCGGTAGTGGCCAAAGACGCGCTTTACTGCGTGGCCAAGGGCACTGGCATAGCTCTTGAACACCTGGAGGCATACAAGAGGAGCATAATTGCCAAAAAATGATAAAAGACCAAATAAAAAATAACTGTCTTCCGCACGCGTATTTGTTTTCTGGTAACGATTCAGTGGCTAAGGAAGAGGCGATAGAATTAATAAAAAATCATTATTTATCCAAACAAACCCCAGATTTTTTTGAAATAAATCCTGTTGAAGGGAAAATTTCGATTGATGAAATCAGAATTTTAAAAGAAAGGTCGCTTCTTACTTCGGCTTCCGGCTCCAAAAATATTTTTTTAATACGGGGCATCGAACATTTAAACAGGGAGGCGGAAGTGGCAATGCTCAAGACAATTGAAGATTTGCCCCGAAGCTCGATGCTACTTGCGACCTGTGAAAATTACGCGTCTCTTTTGCCCGCTGTAAAATCGCGTTTTTCGCATTTGCGGTTTTTCTCCGCCCGTACCGGGCGAGATCTCGCTCGCCTCGATTCAGCGAAGCGGGCCTCAGGCGGAAAAGAATCTGGCGACAATTTGGAAATAATGATCCGCCAGTCTCTTTTAAAAAATGTCGGTTTACTGCGAAAAACATTATCTCCTTTATTTATTTTTAAAATTGAAAAACTTCTTTCGCTTCAGGGCCTTTTGCCGATTTCGGCTCTCAACAAGCGCATGGCGCGCGATTATTTGGATATCCTCGAAAGGACGGTTTAGAAAAGTTAATTAAAATTTCAAAGCCGTCGCGCTAATTGGCGGACGGCTTTTGTGTTATTTTTTTTGTTTCTTTTTTGGTTGTGCCGAACTTGTTCCATGTCCAATGAATGCAGTGTGTTTGGTTTCAAGGTCAAATACCTCATCCAAACTCATATCTTTGAAAAATTTTTCTGAAGAGTTTTCTTTCATCCATTTTTGAAAGTAATCTTGCAGTTCATATTCACTTACAATTCCTCTATCAACAAGAAGCTTATTCAACGAGCTTACGGTACCGCTTAAAATTTGAATTTGGCTCAAATGTTTGATTTTCTTTTCAAATTTTTTGTGGTGGACCCGGCGAGACTTGCACTCGCTTCTCTACGTGCTAATGGTAGAATTTTACTTCATGAAACTACGGGCCCGAGTCCACCGATTCTTATGTTAACAAAAAGAAAAAGAACTCACAAAGTGAGTTCTTTTTCTTAGCACGCAGATTTAGCTCGTAATTTCACGAAGCTATTCTACCATTGCTTTTAATTATACTCCTCCCATATTCCTTGTCAAGCGTGTTATTCACAGGTATACTTCAGTATAAAGTATGCGTACAGCAGTTATTGTTTTAGGAATTTTTTTAATACTTGGAATTTTAATTGGCGTTGGCGCGCTGTTGTTCAATGTGCGGTCTTTTTCTTCGAGCCTTCCGCGAGGAGCCGGGGGGCTTATAATTTTTTCCGCCGAAGGCGGATCCGCCTCTGGCGGAGACGTTTTTAAAACCATTTCCTCCACAGCCGGGCTTGAGGCAAAATCGCTTCTGGTTTCAAAAATAAATCCCAAGGCGATGTACATGGGAACCGCTGGAAACGGAGTTTGGGTTTCGCGCGACGGAGGGAAAAATTTTAAAAAAGCGCAGGACGAAATTTTGCGCGAGAGAGTTGATGTTTACGATATAAAAGAAGATATAAGCGGAAATTTGTACCTCTCCACTTATAATGGAACTCGCGGTTCTTTTATTTTCTCTTCTTACAAAACAGGTTCGTCGGAAATTTATTTCAACTCATTGCCCAGGTACGGAGTTTTTGGGGCCTCTTTAGAGGGAAGCGCGATATCGATAATTTCATCGGACGGCGGATTTTATAGGAGCGCGAACAACGGCCGAAGCTGGGAGCTTAGGTCCAGAAGGAGCGACGGGCTTTTGAAAATGTTTTCTGTCTCGGGAAAAAACTTTGTTCTTACATCAGAAAGCGCGATAATTTCGAGTTCGGATTCCGGAAAATCGTGGAAAGACATTGCCCCGCTTTCTGGAAGACGAAAACTTAGAATACGTGATTTTTACGCGGACCCGCGGTCAGGGTTTCTGCTGGCATTGGCCGACAAGCTTTTGCTTTCGCAAAACGGGGGCGAGAGCTGGAGAGAGCTGAACCTTATAGTGCCGGCGGGCGCTTTGCCGGTTATATCTGTCTCGATTCATCCGGCGAATTCCGACATAATTTACGCGTCGTCCGAGGATATTTTATACAAAAGCACGGATAGTGGAAGCACCTGGTCGCTTTCGGAGGTGCCGAGCGCTCGCAGAGTTTCCGGATTATTTGTAAGCCCGGTGTTGCCCAATTTATTATTTTTAGCTACAAAATAGAAATATTATGGCGAACTTAAAGAAAACACAGGAAAAATTAAATGATATTGTAAAAAGGTTTCAAGACGACCTGTCGGCAATACGCATCGGCAAAGCCCACATTGGAATGGTGGAGGGGATTTTGGTTGATTCTTATGGTTCGAAAGTGCCGATATCACACGTGGCTTCAATTTCGACACCTGACGCCAAGAGTATTTTAATAAAGCCTTGGGACAAAAATATTATGCCCCAAATAGAATCGGCGATTCAAAAATCCAACTTGGGCATACAGCCGATTTCAGACAAGGACCAGATTCGGCTTTCGCTCCCGCCTCTTACAGAAGAGAGAAGGAAAGAAATGACAAAAGTGGTTGGAAAGAAAATGGAGGAGACTAGGATTGCTGTCCGCCAGGCCAGGGAAGAGCTTTGGCGCGAGATTCAGCAGGAAGAAAGAGATAAAGTGATTTCCGAAAACCAGAAATTCGAGGAAAAAGAGGAAATGGAAAAAATGGTGGGCAAAATAAACGACCAAATCGCCGAACTTGCCGGCAAAAAAGAAAAAGAAATTTTGACCGTATGACATTAATTATTTTTATTGCCATACTTTTGATTCTTGTTTTATCGCACGAAGCGGGGCATTTTTTTACGGCTAAATTTTTTGGAATTAAGGTAGAAGAATTCGGTTTTGGGATTCCGCCGCGAATCGCTGGGATAAAAAAAGGAGAGACTTTGTATTCACTTAACCTGTTGCCGTTTGGCGGTTTTGTAAAAATTTTCGGCGAGGACTCGCCTCGCTCAAGCGAGAGCGGAGCGGGGGGTCAAAATAAAGGTGATAATCGAAGCTTTGGTTCCAAAAACGCCTGGCAAAAATCCGCAGTGCTTCTTTCGGGAGTCGTGGCGAATATTTTTTTAGCTTTTGTTATTTTTGCTTTTGTAAGTTTTTTGGGCATGCCCCGGGGACTATCGCAGGAAGAAGCTTCATTTTATCCGGACGCTCGCATTGCTATAGTTGATGTTGTATTGGGCTCGCCTGCGTACTCCGCCGGAATACAGCCGGGGGACAAAATAAAAAGCATTGCCGGCAATATTCCCAAAAGCATGGAAGAAGCGCAAGAAATAATAAGAAAAAATAAGGGAAGAAATATTTTAATGGAACTTCAGCGCAATGGCGATATGGTGGGGCTTAATGTTACCCCAAGAGTTGAGTCTCCAGATGGAGAGGGTCCATTGGGCATAGCTCTTTCGTGGGTGAGGATAGAAAAATCTTCGTGGTACAAAGCTCCCTTGGAGGGAGTAAAAATAACTTATAATACCTTTTTGGGAACGGTGGTAGGTTTTTCGAGCGCTGTTAAAAATTTGTTTGCGGGGCAGACTCAAAATATACAGGTTTCCGGGCCGGTTGGAATTTTTAACATTACAAAAGATGTCAGCAGAAGCGGGTTCAACATGCTTTTGATGCTTGTGGGAATATTATCGGTAAATCTTGCGATAATAAATGTAATTCCATTTCCGGGGCTCGATGGCGGAAGATTTTTATTTGTGATTTTGGAATCAATACGCCGAAAGCCCATATCTGCAAAATTTGGAGCGGTTTTCCATAGCATTGGGCTTGCGATTTTGCTTGCGTTAATGATTGCTATTACGCTTCGAGATGTTTCGAGAATATTTTAAAAAATAAATTAAACCCTCCAATCGTTGTTGGAGGGTTTAATTTATTTGCGTTTTAGATAATAAGTCAATGTTTCTTGGCGCAGTTTGTTTAATTTATGTCTCTTCGCCAAATCATTATTTTTAGGGAACAATGCATTAAGCTCGCCGGTTATTTTTGTTTCTTTTTCCAAAATAGGCAATTCATCTTCAATTTGAAGCCCCTTTCGATAAGTATTGTAGGCATTTGCAAGAAAAAATGTGGTTTCAATCCAAGTCTTTTTTTGCCCCATGCTTTTTTGTTCGCATTGGTAAGCGCGTTCAAGCCATTCTATTGATTTGTTTTTGTTGAATACATCTCGGTCAATTTTATAGAGTTCCGCGTAGCTATCAGAGAGAATATAAATTCCGAGTCGTTCTATTCTGCTTCTGTTGGACATTGAAAATCGCATGCTACCCAAATAGAAATATTTATAACACGAGGGAGAATTGTCAATTATTTGTATAATTTTCGCAGATGTTTTGTCTGCATCGCGTATGTTTTCCAAAAATCTGTATTGCAATTTGCTTTTTTCCAAAAGAAGAGCGGCTTTGGCTAATTCTTTTTCGCTATCAATTTTTTCTGTATATTCAAGTCCTATTTTAACCATTTGCTCGTGTCTGGTAATCCTCGGGGCATATATTTCGTTGTCGGAAATATTTTTCTTGTCACCCAGCGCAAGTCCTAATTCTCTTCCAATCAAAACCCACTCTACAGATGCCCAAAAACTGTAAAGATGCGGATTTTCTGGGCGCAATTTTATAAGTTGTTCTATTTTTTCCTTTATAGTCCTATTGCTTTCTTCCGAAGTAAAATTGTTATAGAACTCGGAAATTAGCGCATCCACGTCTTCTGTGTTTTGCCCGTAGGCAGTTTTTGATGAAATTATTGCAAAAGTTGCGCAAAAAAAGACACAAAATATCTTTTTCATTACTGTCTCCAAAATCTGCATCTTAGTATAGCATAAGCCAGCTCAAAGTGGTAATTTGACAGAATTCATATAGTTTGTTATATTTGGAAGCAGAAAGGGAGGTTGAAAATGAGCGAAGAACAAACGAAAAGCGTGTGGCATTATTTGCACAATTCTGCGTCCGGGAGGACGGATGGAGTGTGGGTAAAAGATTTGTTGGTTTTTAAACTCCCCAATGCTTATTGGCTTAGTCGTGATGTGGCTACCGAGACTGAGTACGAGTTGCAAATCGACCCCAGAGACCAAAGAACTCTTGTTGTTTTTGAAGGCCGAATTTTGTGCAATGGATTGCCAAAAAACGGGAGCGTTATTTTGAGAATTCCGTTGCCGGATTTAAAAACTCCGGAAGTATATGTAAGAAAGCCGAGGCCGGAGGAAGAAGGACCACTTTGGTATGTGTACGACAACAGCCGAAATGAAGCGACGCTTCGCATTTATCGTTATTTTCTGCTTCTTCCAAGAAAGAGCGCTTTTTTGGTGAGGTATGACAATAAGTCGCTTAGATCAATTTACACAACCATGGAAATCAATAAAAAAGGCGTTGTTACCTGGCGCACTTCATCGTATTAAAATACGGAACGGCCCGCACTGCGGGCTGTTTTAATTTATTTGCCAAAAGCCATTTTTACGCTACTATATATACCATGAGGCAATCGGAATTGTTTACAAAAACGGCGAAAGAGGCGCCAAAAGACGAGGTGGCAAAAAATGCCCAGCTTCTAGAAAGAGCCGGATTTATTTATAAAAATTCCTCCGGAATTTATTCGTATTTGCCTTTGGGATGGCGCGTGATTCAAAAAATCGCCGGCGTCATAAAGGACGAAATGAACGCTTTGGGCGCGCAGGAAATTTTTATGCCGGCGCTAGTAGAAAAAAAATACATGGAAGCGACCGGCCGGTGGGATGTTGATATAAGCATTGAAGCCAAGGCCAGGGGCGAAGACGAAGCAAATTTTGTTTTGGGATGGAGCCACGAAGACATACTTACCGCAATGGCCGGCAAATTTATAAATTCATACAAAGATTTCCCTTTTTCGGTGTATCAAATTCAAACCAAATTCCGCCACGAAGCTCGGGCGAAATCCGGGTTGTTGCGCGGAAGAGAATTTTTGATGAAGGACTTATACAGTTTTCACGCTAGCGAAAGCGATTTCGCGCATTTTTATGAAGAAGCCAAGGCCGCGTATTTTAGAATTTTTGAGCGATGCGGCCTCAAAGCGATTTACACTTTAGCCGGCGGGGGAGTTTTTACCGCTGAAAATACAAATGAATTCCAGGTTATCGCCCCCATTGGCGAAGATACTATTTACATGTGCGATAAATGCGAATATGCCGAAAACAAAGAGGTTTCCTCGCTTAAAGATGGATCGAAGTGTCTGCGGTGAGGGGGTAGTGTCAAAGAAGAAAAATCAATCGAAGTTGGCAATATATTTCCTCTCGGTTCAAAATATTCCGAAGCCTTGAATCTCAAGTATGCCGATGAAAGTGGAGAAAAAAAACACGTCATTATGGGTTCGTATGGGATTGGGCTTGGCAGATTGATGGGTACGGCTGTTGAAGTGCATAACGATAAAGACGGAATAATTTGGCCCAAAAACATAGCTCCATTTGCGATGCATTTGATTTCATTGGGCGAAGAGGCTAAAGAAAAAGCTGATGAAATTTATGAAACTTTAAATAAAGATAAAGTTGATGTATTCTACGACGACAGGGCAGACAAAACTGCCGGTGAAAAATTTGCGGACGCGGACTTAATAGGCATTCCTTTGCGGGTTGTCGTAAGCAAAAAAACTATGGAAAAAGATTCTGTTGAAATAAAAAAGCGCGGTTCAAACGAGGCGGAATTAGTTAAAATTGATAAAATACTAGATTATGCTGGGTAAAATATTCGGAGTATTCTCAAAAGATTTAGGGATAGATTTGGGTACGGCAAATACCCTTGTTTATATACACGGCGAAGGGATTGTTATAAACGAGCCTTCGGTGGTGGCCATAAACCAAAAAACAGGCCAGGTGCTTGCGATAGGCACTGAGGCAAAAAAAATGGTGGGCCGTACTCCAGGCCACATAACCGCTGTCCGCCCGCTGGTTGAAGGGGTTATATCCGATTTCGAAGTTACTGCGGAAATGATCAGCTATTTCATAAAAAAAGTGCATAGTTCTACTGCGCAGTTTTTCGCGCGCCCGAGGGTGGTAATAGGTGTGCCTTCCGGTATTACCGAAGTTGAGCGAAGAGCGGTCAAAGACGCCACTTTCAACGCTGGCGCGAGAGAAGTGTATTTGGTAGAGGAACCGATGGCTGCGGCAATCGGCATGAGGCTTCCTGTGCAGGAAGCGGTGGGAAATATGGTGATAGACATTGGCGGAGGCACTGCGGATATCGCTGTTATTTCCTTGGGAGGAGTTGTGGCTTCGAGAAACTTGAGGATTGCCGGAGACCAATTCAATGAAGACATAATTTCTTACGCAAGGGACGAATTTAAGCTTTTGGTTGGAGAGCGCACAGCGGAAGATATAAAAATTTCAGTAGGTTCGGTGTGGAAAACAAACGAAACTTTGGAGGGGACTTTGCGCGGGAGAGACTTGGTAACCGGCCTCCCCAGAGAAGTTTTGGTTACGGATACCGATATACGCGCGGCGCTTGCCAAATCGATAAAGACAATAGTCCAGTCTGTAAAAGACACCATTGAATCCACCCCACCGGAGTTGGTTTCCGACATAATGCACAGGGGAATTTTGCTTGTTGGCGGAGGAGCGTTGATACGCGGCCTCGATAAGCTTTTGGAAAAGGAAACCAAAATGCCGGTATACTTGGCGGAAGACCCGCTTACGGCCGTGGTGCGAGGGACAGGAGTTATTTTAGAGAACATTTCAAATCTTAAAGAAGTTTTATTGGATGACGACCACGATTTGCCTCCGCAATGACCAGAATCTTGGCATTTTCAGCTCTTGTTCTGCTTTTTTTTGCCTTTGAAGGCAGTTTTTTTATTCAAAATTCGGCGATATCCTCGTATAGTTTTTTATTTTTGGAACCAAGCGGGAATCCGCAAATAATTTTTGGCGGAGGATATATTTTTTCTGAAGCTTTGTATTTGAACCGCGGGGCCGATGACGGCGCGGAAGCTGGCGATTTAATAGTTTACGGAAAAAATATAGCGGTTGGAAAAATAGTTGAAGTTTTCCCAAAATTTTCCAAGGTCGCGCCATTTTCTAAATTTGGAGAAAAAACTCCTTTGCGCACCGGGGACCAAAAAAGCGTTTTATTTGAAGGTGCTGGCAGGGGCGGGGGAGAAATTAGCGCCGATTTTCCCAACACGATACCCATAAATGCCGGCGATGGAGTGTATTTGGCCCAAGCCCCCAGCTATGTTGCGGGAGTTATAGAGTACGCGGACAAAAAAGAAGGGCGGGATTTCCAAAAAGTTTCCATAAGAATACCCGTTTCCTTAAATTCTATAACAGATGTGGCTATAATAAAAAGCAATGCCGCGGAGCGATAATTTAGCGATTCTTTTGGCGTTTCTGTGGGCTTTTGTAATGGAAGGCTCACAATCTTTGTTTCCCGGATTTTATACAGCTTTTGCCGTTGCCTCTATTTTGATTTATTTTTTTTCTCCGCTTGTTTATCGTTCGCTAAATTCCTTTTTGGCCGGGTTTTTGCCTTTTTTGGGATTTTGCGTTTTTGAGCGGCGGATTTTGTATTTTATGATTCCTTATTTTATAATTTTATCTCTGGTTATTTATGTTTTCGCAAAAAAATAAAAGATACAAGCAAATAGATGTTGACGAAGTTTTTATGGATTCTTTCAATATGGCCGGCTACCACAGGGAGAGTTTGGAGGGCACTTTGGAGGATCCAATACAAAAAAAAGTATTTATGTTTTTGGGCGGAGGATTTTTAATAGTAGCTATTATATTTCTTTCGCGGATTGGTTTTTTGCAGATAGCTAAAGGAGAAGATTTTTCGCATCGGTCGCGGGATAATTATTTGCGCGAAATTATCATCGAACCAGAAAGGGGGGTGATCTTCGATAGAAATAAAAACGCGCTAACATTAAATGAAAAAGAGTCCGGCAGACGCT
>JBBTXM010000021.1:0-11915 GCA_038062255.1 Patescibacteria group bacterium | reverse complement strand
TCGTAGCCCTTCCGGGCGGTGGATTTACAGTCCACTGCGATTGACCACTCCGCCATCTGCGCAGGCTTAAATGTTATTATATCTTTATTTTTGATCTTGTTCAAGATAGAATAAACTCATGAATTTTGTTCTAATTTTGGTTTTAGGTATAGCTTTGGGGGTCGCGGTTTTTTACCTTCTTTCCAAGGGAAAAAAGGAGGAATCTTCTTTCGGCCAGTCGTTTTTGATGCTCCAGAGCCAGATTAACGAATTTGCCAAAAATATCGACCAAAAGCTGGACGCGAAAATGGGGGAGTCCACCAAAATTTTACAGCACCAGTTTTCCGAAAGCGCCAAAATCATACGCGACGTTACGGAAAAGCTGACAAAGTTGGACGAAACAAACAAACAAGTTATAAATTTTGCGGACCAATTGCAAAACCTGCAAGATATTTTGAAAAATCCTA
The DNA here is from genome assembly GCA_038062255.1 of Patescibacteria group bacterium. GTDB lineage: Bacteria > Patescibacteriota > Minisyncoccia > UBA11713 > 2-01-FULL-45-33 > JBBTXM01. The sequence continues at coordinate 11,469 of JBBTXM010000021.1, read as the reverse complement.
AACAGCGCGGAGTCCTTGGAGAATATTATTTAAAAACCGTTTTAGACAACGTTTTGCCTCCTGGGAGTTTCCAACTCCAATATCCGTTCAAAGACGGCACAATAGTTGATGCGGTGATTTTTGTAAAAGATAAAGTCATACCGATTGACTCAAAATTTTCATTGGAAAATTATAATAGGATTTTGGAAACTCGCGACTCTGCAGAAAAAGAGAGGTTGGAAAAGCTTTTTCGGCAAGATTTGAAAAATCGAATCGACGAAACCTCCAAATACGTAAAGCCGGAAGAGGGAACAATGGAATTTGCTTTGATGTTTATTCCATCGGAGGCGATTTATTACGACCTTTTGATAAACCAGGTTGGAACCGTTAAGGTAAACACCAGAGATTTAATTGAATACGCTTTTAAAGAAAAGCGGGTTGTTATTGTTTCTCCCACGTCCTTTTTGGCGTATTTGCAGACTATTTTGCAGGGCTTGCGCGCTATGCAGATTGAAGAATCCGCGAAAGACATACTCAAGAGAGTGGAGGACTTGCGCAAGCACCTGTTAAGCTACGAGGATTTTATGCATAAAATAGGGAAAAACTTAAGCGCTACTGTTGGCGCCTACAATAGCGCGTCGCATGAATTTAAAAAGATAGATAAAGATGTGTTGAAACTAACAGGGGAGAATTTAGACTTCAAAGAAAGTTTATTGGAAAAACCCGAGGAGAATGAATAATTTTTTTAACGAACTGAAATCTTTTTTCCAAAAATTACCAGGCATAGGTCCGCGGCAAGCGAGCCGGTTTGTCTATACTCTTGTGGATTTAACAAAAGAAGACCGGGAAAAGATGGGGGAGCTTATATCTTCTTTGGACAAATATTTGAGAAGGTGCGGAAGTTGTTTTCGGATATTTTCTGTGGGGGGAGATGTTTGTAGTTTTTGCCTTTCCACTTCTCCCCGCGACAACTTTAAAATAATGGTTGTGGAAAAAGACAGCGACTTATTTAATATTGAAAAAACAAAATTATATAATGGAGCCTACTTTGTTTTGGGCAAGTTGTTTGACCCGCTGGAAGAGGCCGGAATAAAAGAAAGAATCGATTTTTTAAATAAGAAAATCAAAAAAAATGAACAAGCTGAAGTTATCTTGGCCCTGCCTCCTTCAAAACAAGGAGAATTTACATGCGAGTATATAAAAAAGATAATCGGAGACAAAGTTTTTCTTTCACGCCTTGCCAGGGGGCTTTCTTCGGGCATTGATTTGGAGTATGCCGATGAAAATACACTGCGCCATGCCCTCGAAAACAGAAAATAATATACTATAATGTAGTCATGCCTTATTCTGTAATCATAAAAAATGGAAAAGTTTTCGACGGAACCGGAGCCGAACCTTTTTTTGCGGATATTGGCATAAAAGGCGGTAATATTTCCAGAATTGGAGATTTGTCGGGCGAGAATGCCGGCCGCATTATAGATGCTTCCGGCCTTTTTGTCTGCCCAGGATTCATAGATTTGACCTCGCATTCGGATGTCTACGGCACCTTATTCCACCGTCCTTTGCAGGAGAGCATGCTTACGCAGGGTGTTTCCACTATTTTAGTCGGTAATTGCGGAGAATCTCTGGCGCCTATAGTAAAAAAAGAATCGCTTTCCGAGCTTGAACGCTGGACCAATCTTCCTATAAACGCGGATTGGAACTCCGTGGAGGATTATTTTGGTTCTTTGGAAAAAATAGGTTTGGGGGTCAATGTAGCCACTTTGGTTGGGCAGGAAACTATTCATAGAAATGCTGAATCGGCGCAACAGCGCGAATTGCTCTTGGAGCGTTCTTTAAAAGAGGGCGCTTGGGGAGTATCGAGCAACTTTTTATTCCACGGCCAAAACGGGGAAAGCACCGAAGAAGCCCTGAATTTATTTAAAATCGCAAAAAAATATGGAAGAATTTGCAAAATACATTTGCGAGATGAGGGCAAAAACTTTTTGCCAGCTGTTGCCGCAACTGTTGATTTAGCCAGGCGTTCCGGAGCCCGCGTGATAATTTCCCACATGAAAGCCATAGGGCGCGAAGCATGGGAGGATTTTGAAAACGCCCTTTCCATAATAGAGCGCGCTCGCGCAGAGGGTGTAGAGATATATTGCGACGCTTTTCCGTATTTGCGCACTGGTTCGCAGTTAATGGCTTTGCTGCCGGAGTGGGGGAGACAGGGTTCAAACGAAGAAATACTATCGCGCCTTCAAGACGCGGAAAATAAAAATAAAATTGTTTCTGCTTTGCAAAAAATCACCTTGCATGCGGATAGGATTTTGATTGCTTCCGCCGGAGAGGATAAAAAAATAATCGGCCACACTCTTGAAAAAATTTCTAAGGAACTTGGTATGAGTTCCGAAGAATCTATTGTTGAGATACTTAAGATAAATAATCTTAACACAACGATTTTCGGGAAAACTATAAATCAAAAAAATCTTATTTCGCTTCTAAAAAAAGATTACGTTTGCGTCGCGAGCGACGGGGCCGGGTATGATTTGTCTTTCGGGGAGTTAGGCAATCTGGCGCATCCAAGGTCTTTTGGGGCATTTTCTAGGTTTTTATCGAAGTTGGCGCCTATTGCCGGTTTAAAAATGGAAGAGGCCATAAAAAAAATTACTTCGTTGCCGGCTTTATTGCTTGGGCTGGGCGATAGAGGAACGGTCAAACCTGGCTTTGTTGCCGATATTGCGATATTCGACCCGCAAACATTGAAAGATTTGTCTACATATAAAACCCCCTTTAATTATTCAACGGGCATGAAATATGTATTGCTTTCCGGCGAAATTGCCCTAAATGACGGAGTTGTTGTTGAGGATAGGGATTTTGGAAAGGTGCTGGCCAAAAAGAATAAAGGTTTTCATTTTTTCCGGAAATGATAAAGTTTTTTTTCGGCAGCGATAATATTTTCCTTATATTGTCTTTTAGCGTTATAGTGGCGGGGATTTTGATTCTCGCTTCAGCTTCTTTGAATTTGTCGGCCGAAAGATTCGGGTCTCCATACTACTATCTTTCGCATCAGTTTTTGTTCGGCATTTTGCCGGGTTTGGTTTTACTTATTGTATGTTATAAAATTCCATATAAATTTTGGAAAAATTGGTCTGTTGCGCTTATGATAATATCCTGCGCGCTTATGGCTCTGGTTTTGATTCCTCAAATAAGCCTGTTGCACGGCGGAGCGCGGCGGTGGCTTTCGTTGGGACCTATTTCTTTCCAGCCTTCTGAATTTTTAAAGTTTGCCTTTGTGGCTTATTTGGCATCTTGGCTAGAAAGCCGCGGAAAAAACATAGGTTCTTTTAAATTCGGCCTTTTGCCGTTTATAATTATGAGCGGATTTGTGGCTTCATTTTTAATATTCCAGCCCGACATTGGTACTTTGCTCGTGATATTAAGCGCGGTTTTTTTTATGTTTTTTGCGAGCGGGGGCAATTGGAAACAAATGGGTGTTTTGATTTTGGTAGCAATAGCGTCTTTGGCCATTTTGGTCGCTCTTGAACCGTATCGCAGGGACAGGATCGCGGTTTTTTTAAACCCGCAAAGCGATGTGCAGGGCAAGGGTTATCAACTGAATCAGGCGCTTATAGCGATAGGTTCTGGGGGAATTTTTGGGAAAGGTTTTGGATTTTCGTACCAAAAGTTTGGAAATCTGCCGGAGATTTTGGGGGATTCTATTTTTGCCATTTTGGCGGAAGAACTGGGGTTTTTGGGAAGTATGGCCGTGCTGCTTTTGTTTTTATTTATTTTTCTCCGAGGAGTGTATATAATAAACCGTATCCGCGATCGTTTTGGCCAGCTTTTGGGGATGGGCATTTTGTTTACAGTAGTATTCCAGGCGCTGATAAATATTGCCGCGATTGTCGGGCTTATCCCGCTTACTGGAATTCCGCTTTCTTTTATAAGCTACGGAAGCTCGGCTTTGGTGATAATGATGGCGGAAATTGGCATCTTTCTTAATATTTCAAAACACGCTAAATGAAAATTCTTTTTGCAGGCGGGGGAACAGGAGGACATTTTTATCCGCTTATCGCGGTGGCTCGTTCCATTTATAAAATCGCGGAACAAAAAAAAATAGCAAGAGTTGATATTTTATTGATGGCCGATGATCCGGTGGATGCCAACTTGCTTTTGAAAGAACATATCAAGTTTATCAAAATTCCGGCGGGCAAAATAAGAAGATATTTTTCCATTCTCAATATTTTAGATTTTATAAAAACATTTTTCGGGATTGTTTCTTCATTCAGGAAAATTTATAATCTTCTGCCGGACGTTGTTTTTTCAAAGGGAGGATATTCCAGTTTTCCGGCGCTTTTTTCAGCAAAGCTTTTGAAAATCCCGGTTGTTATTCATGAATCCGATTCGATTCCAGGGCTAGTAAGTTCTTGGTCGGGCAAATGGGCTGACAAGGTGATTGTTTCTTTCCCAGAAAGCGCCAGTTTTTTTGACCCTAAAAAAGTAATTATAGCCGGCAATCCATTGCGTTCTGAAATTGTCGGAGGAAATTTGCCGGAAGCGGTTCAAGAATTTAATTTGGAAGAAGGCGTACCGGTGGTTTTGGTTTTGACCGGTTCGCAGGGAGCTGAAAAAATAAACGAAGCTGTTCTTTCGGTTGTTCCGCAATTGGTTTTCAAATACCAGATTATACACCAAACCGGCAATAAGAATTTTCAAGATGTTTCTTCTAGAGCAAGAGTAATTTTGGATCTAACGGCTTTAAAGCATCGGTACCATGTTGTTCCATTTTTGAACGAAGGAGGCTTAAAAAACGCTTCAAAGGCGGCATCGCTTGCGGTGACAAGGGCTGGAGCGGGCGCTATTTTTGAAGTTGCGGCCTGGGGTTTGCCCTCGATTTTGGTTCCGCTTTCAAATTCCGCCCAAAACCACCAGCGCGAAAATGCCTACAATTATGCCAAAACCGGCGCGTGCGAAGTTTTGGAAGAAAACAACCTAACTCCGAATATTCTGCTATCGCAAATAAATAAAATACTCGGTAATCCGGAAATAATAGAAAAAATGAAAAAAGGCGCCATTTCTTTTTCGCGGCCAAACGCCGCGGATATAGTTGCGGAAGAAATAATAAATTTAGGAATACATGATTAATTTGTTTAAGAAAAAGGTAGTCGTAAGATTTCCTCCATCTCCCACGGGGCCTTTTCATGTGGGCTCCGCGCGGACAGCGCTTTTCAATTTTTTATTTACCAGAAAAAACGGCGGAAAATGCCTTTTGCGCATCGAAGATACGGATAAAGAGCGCTCCAAAAGTGAATTTGAAAAAAATATTTTAGATTCTCTAAATTGGCTGGGGCTAAAGTTCGACGGAGATATTTTAAAATCATCCGAGCGAACAGAGGTTTATAAAAATAATTTAAAAATATTACTAGAAAAAAATAAAGCCTATATTTCCAAGGAGGAAGAGGGAGCCAACAAAGAAGTGGTAAGATTTCGCAATCCCGGAGGCAACATAATATTTCAAGATCTTATCAGGGGAGAAGTGGCGATGGATGTGGGGAAATTGGGCGATTTTATTATTGCTCGCAATATCAACGAGCCATTGTACCACTTGGCTGTTGTTTCAGATGATATAGATACTGGAATTACGCACATAATAAGAGGCGAAGATCTTATATCCAGCACCCCGCGCCAGATTCTTCTTATAGAAGCGCTTGGCGGGAAAAGGCCTATTTACGCCCATTTGCCTCTTTTGTTGGATGAAGACAGGTCAAAATTGTCCAAGAGAAAACAGGGCGAAGCCGTGTCGCTGGATTTTTACCGCAAGCAGGGCTATTTGCCTGAAGCACTGGTTAATTTTTTGGCTCTTTTGGGTTGGAACCCAGGAGACGAGCGGGAAATTTTTTCTATGGAGGAACTTATAAAAGAGTTTTCATTGGAAAAAGTGCAAAAATCCGGGGCGATTTTTGATATAAAGAAATTGGACTGGATGAACGGGGAATATATCAGAAAAAAGTCTTTAGAAGAGTTGGTAGAATTGGCCAAGCCTTTTGTAAAAGACTTTTTTCAATTTTTAATTTTCAATTTTCAATTTTCAAACATTTTAAAATTAGAACAGCCGCGGCTCAAGAAATTTTCCGAACTGCCTGAGAAAATTGAGTTTTTCTTTAAAACTCCCGAGTACGGCAAAGATTTGCTGAGTTGGAAAGGCATGAGCGACGAAGAAATTAAAAATTATCTTGAAATTTCAAAAGAAATTGCCAAAAGCGCGGAGGATTTTACCAAAGAAAATTTAGAAAAAATTTTTATGAAAAAAGCGGAAGAAGCGGGGGACAGAGGAAAACTATTGTGGCCTTTGCGGGTTGCCCTTTCCGGCAGAAAAGCTTCCCCGGGACCGTTCGATATTATGGCAATATTGGGGAAAGAAGAGAGTCTGGAAAGAATAAAAATAGCCGTCGAAAAACTGATGTAGTTTCTTATGATAAAATAAATCTATGGTTACTCGTTTGCTTTTAATCTTAAGCTTATTTTGGGCTATTTTGGCTAACCAGGCTTTTGCCAAGGCGGAAAACGATTTAAAGGCCAAAATAGATGAAAAAAATAAGGAAATCGAGCGCCTTGAGCTCGAAATAAAAGAATATCAGGAAAATTTGGGCGAGGCCGAAGCAAAAACCCAGACTCTTAAGTCGGAAATTACGCGGATTGAAAAAGAAATCAAGAATTTAAACTCTCAAATTTCCCTTACCGAAAAAAAGATACAAAAAAAGGAACTCGAAATAACTTCGCTGGGGACAGAAATATCGCAAAAAGAAGCTTTGCTTTTGGAGCAGAAGGAAGCTTTGGCCAAAAGCCTTCGGGAACTTAACGAAATGGAATCGCAGAACTTGCTAGAAATGCTTTTGTCATATGACAATCTTTCAGATTTTTTTGATGTAATTGAAGATAACCAAAAGCTAAATTCTTCAATAAAAGAAAGCGTTGAGGTTTTAAAAACTACCAAAAATACGCTTGCGCAAGAAAAAACCAAGGCCCAGGAAGCTAGAGACGAACTGAAGTTTCTAAAAAATGAACTGGGCGATAAAAAGTCCATAACAAACTCGCAGAAAAGCGAAAAATCCAGTCTTTTTTCAGAAACCAAAAACGAAGAAGCTCGTTTTCAAAAACTTTTATCGGAACGCGAACGCGAAAGAGAAGCAATTTTGGATGAAATACAGCGCATAGAAGACGAGTTGCGCGGGAAAATAGATTCTTCCGCTCTGCCGGAACCAAGGCCGGGGACTCTTTTGTGGCCGATTGAGGGAGCTATTTTGACCCAAGGCTTTGGCAATACTCCGTATTCAAAAATTCTTTACAACGGCCAACCGCATAATGGCATTGATATAAAAGCGTCGGTTGGCACCAGGGTGCTTGCATCCGAGGTGGGAGTTGTAAAAGAGATGGGAAATACAGATATTTTTGGGCTGGGGACCAGGAAGCCGTGCCTTTCATACGGCAAATGGGTTTTAATAGAGCATCCAAACGGCTTATCAACTCTTTACGCGCATCTTTCTTTGACCAGAGTTCAAAAAGGAGAGATAATAAAAAGAGGGGATTTAATAGCTTATTCCGGAAGTACGGGCTATGCTACCGGGCCACACCTTCACTTTACGGTTTATGAGTCGAAAACAGTCCAATTTGGCCCTTCAAAATTGCCGAAAAGCACGTGCGAATTTTTGCCCTTCGGAGGCTACTTAAATCCGCTGGCATATTTATGAAAAACGGCTTTATACAAATCATAATAATACTGGCGCTTTTGGTGATTATTTTGAGCCTTTTGGGCGTGTCTTTGAGCGCGCTTTTTTCAAATCCAATTTTGCAGGACAATTTCTCGTTTATTAAAGACTGGGGGCGGTTGCTCTGGAACAGCTATTTGGGCGCTCCGGCAAGATATATTTACAAACTTTTCTTGGAAATAGCATGGAATCCGTCGCTTGAAATCCTGCGCGGAGTAATAGGAGGGGAGAATAATATTACGGATGTATTTAAGAAATAGCTTTATAAGACTCAAATATTTATCCCTTTTAACGCCACAAAAGAACCAAAGGATAGCTTGTAAGACATATATTCGCTACACTGAGAAGAATGGCAAAAGGATTATTATGGCCTTTAGAACGCATAAGAGACGGTATAAATCGTTTTTATAAGGAGAATCATAGATATCCAACCGCAACAGAATTTGATGAATATCCTTATTTACCAAGAGTCAAAACCGCTCAACGTCGTTTTGGTGGGCTTGTAATTCTTCGTAAACAACTTAACATAGGCACAGAATATGATTTGAGAACTGGTGCTCATAGTTCAAAACGCGCTCATATTATAAATGACCGCGCACACATATTAGAAAAAAACGTGTACACACTTTTGTGTCAGCAATTCGGAAAAGAATTCGTACATAGAGAATATTTCTATACTGACGACCATCGAACTCGAGCTGATTTTTTTGTATATGATGGCAAGGCTGGATTTTGTGTCGATGTGTTTTATGCCAATTCACTTAAAAATGTTGGGGGATGTCTGAACTTGAAATTGGCTAAATATTCGCAAATTGGCAAACTGCCATATCCCATTATATTTCTTCAAATGAATGATCGTATTGATCAAGTTGAGTTAGATGATCTGATTGGAAAGAAAAAGAGGAGGCTTGGTCCAAGACAGTCTCTTATGAGTTGGAAGACATTCGAAACATTCTATAAGAGTCGTAAAGCGTTGCGTATTTTGCAAGAGTAATTACCATATGTCGCATAAGCTATCTGCGTAAAAGATATATTGTGCGACAGCCTGATAGGCTCTTTTTCGGGTCTCGCCTTCTCTAGCCTCCATAGGCCAATTGCCAGCAAAAACGCTAAAATAATCAAAAATAACACTGCGATATCAAATTTATTTGTTTTATAGAAACTCTTGATTTTATTAAATATATTTGCTAAACTCATATTTAAACTATGGCCCATACAAAATCCGGCGGTTCGACCCAAAATTCACGGGATTCGCAACCAAAATATCTTGGAGTAAAACTCCAAAGCGGAGAGACGGCAAAGCCCGGCTTTATTTTGGTGCGCCAAAGGGGCACTAAATTTATTCCTGGAAACGGCACTAAGATCGGCAAGGACGATACTATTTTCGCTATAAAAGAAGGAAAGGTAAAAATGGAACAAAAGCGCAAAACTCGATTCGACGGTTCCAAGGGTACGGTAAACAAAGTTTCAGTCGTTTAACTTCCCCACGCTAATTTTAAGGTTTATCTCCTCTTCCGGAGCAAAAATTATTTTTGCGCTGTGTTCTCCAATAGTTTTTATATGTTCACTAAGAGAAATTTGATCTTCATTCAAGTTCTCTGGCACCGGAAACTTCAATATTCTTAAGGCTTCGATAATTTCTTTTTTAGAAACTCCGGCATACAGCTTTCCGGCTTCGTCGGCTTTTTTATTTATTGCTACTCCCCTTTCCGAAAGCGCTTCTTTAAGGGCGTAGAACGCTTTGTGGGATTTCTCTTTTTTAATTTTTCTAATTTTGTTTTCTTCTTGGATTTTTTTTACTGCCGAATCCGTGGCCGGTTCCGCCACACCCTTTTTAAGCAAAAAGTTCCTGGCGTAGCCGTCGGACACGTTTTTGATATCCCCTCTTTTGCCTATTTTAGGCGTGTCTTTTAGAAAAATTACTTTCATTTAAGCAACTCTAGCGCCTTTTTCATAATTGGGTCAATGCCTTTTTCGCTTTCTTCGTTTGTCGCTTCTGCAACTTCAAAATCAGGAGTAAGCCCGCCTTCCGAAATAGATTTGCCTTTTGGTGTAAGCCATTTGGCTGTGGTGATTTTAATGGAAGTATCCCCTGTCAGTTGCAAAAGTTCTTGCACAGAACCCTTGCCAAAAGTGCGCTCCCCCACTAATTTTGCAATACCGTGGTCCTGAAGCGCTCCTGCAACAATTTCCGAAGCAGATGCCGAGCCTTTGTTGGTTAAAACAACCATTTTCAAATTTTCGTTGAACAAATCGTATCCTTTGCTTCTGTGGAGTTTTTGGGCTTCTTTTCCTCCAAAATCCTCGATTGCAATTATTTCGCCCTGCGGCAAAAACCAGCTTGCTATATCTATCGAGGCTTCCAAGAACCCTCCCGGATTATTGCGCAGGTCTAAAATAAGCTTTTCTTTACCGCTTTCAACAAATTCCCTGAGAGCCTGGCGGAACTTTATGGCCGAGCTTTCCGAAAAATTATATAGCCTTATTACAAATACATCATTTTGGACTTGCTGGCCTTTTTCGGGAGTTTGCTCTGATGCCGCCGACGCTTTTTTTTCCGTATCTATCACCGGTATGTTGATTGTGTCGCGAGTTACGGAAATTACTTTGGTTGCGTCGTCTCCATTGCGCAAAATAGTTAGTTTCACCTGTGTTCCTTTTGCCCCCCGGATCAATCTTACGGCTTCTTCAAGCGAAAGATCTGTAGCCGTAGTATCGCCTATTCGCAATATTTTATCTCCTGCTTTGATTCCGGCTTTTTCCGCCGGCGTTCCTTTGAGGGGAGCTACTACCGTGAGAATATTTTTGCGGATTCCAACTTCCATGCCAATCCCTTCAAAATGCCCGCTGATTTCTATTTGGAACTCTTTGTGTTCCTCGGGAGGGAAAAACACGGAATACGGATCGTTTAGCGACTTAAGAAGACCTGATACTGTTCCAAAAACCAAATCCTGGGATTTCAGCTTGTCTGAGTCCACGTAACGCTCTTCCACTATTTGCCAGGCTTTAAAGAGAGGTTCCAAGTCAGCGTTTACCGGAATATCGTTTTGGGCTCCAGTGCCCTTTCCTACATATGTTCCCAAAAAGAATGATAAGAGAATTATTATTAGCGCCGTTCCAGGGGCTATGAATTTTTTGAAATTTTCGTACATTCTTCTATTATATATTTATGCTTAAGCTTTTCAATACTCTTTCGCGCAAAAAAGAAGTTTTTAAACCGATAAAAAGAGGACAAACCGGCCTTTACGCTTGCGGGCCGACGGTTTATAACTTTGCCCATATCGGCAATTTGCGCACTTATATATTTGAAGATATTCTTCGCAGAACCCTTGAATCTTTCGGGTATAGGGTGAAGTATATTATGAACATTACCGATATCGACGACAAAATAATAAGAGACTCCATCAAAGCCGGGCAATCTATTTTTGAATTTACAAAGCGGTATGAAAAATCTTTTTTTGAAGATTTAAATAAACTTAACATCAAAAAGGCGTGGAAATATCCCAAAGCGACAGACCATATAAAAGAAATGATTGCGCTTATAAAAACCCTTCTTCAAAAAAAAGTCGCCTACATTGCGGACGACGGAGTTTATTTCGATATATCCAAGTTTAAGAAATACGGGAAGTTAGGCGGGATATCAAAATTTCGAAATAATAATATATCGAAATCTCGCATTGCCGCCGATGAATACGATAAGGCAAGCGTTGTCGACTTTGCGTTGTGGAAGTTCACAAAGGAT
>JBBTXM010000020.1:23403-37637 GCA_038062255.1 Patescibacteria group bacterium | reverse complement strand
AAGATTTTAAACATCTTGGTACCGCAAACTTCGCAGTTGCCGGTCATGGCTCTGCTATGTCCAACCTCCAATGTTGGACATTGGACCGTTGAACATATTGGAAAATTCATTAATCTATTAAATATTCTGAACCCAGTCGATTCTCAATTTTTTTAAAAGACGTCGATTCAACGAAGTTCCGATATTCTTTTTTATCGGCAAACTGATCAAGTATTAAAGATGGATTTAGAAATTTGCCAAAACGATTTTCTTTGCAAAAATCTTGAAAACTTGACCAAGGATAGCTTATTTCTTTAGAATGCCACGAATTAAGTCCTCTAGGATTTAGATGAATGTATGCCGAAAGATAATTTAAATATGTATTTTCATCAATGTGAACAGATTGAAATTTTCCTCCAAATAAATGGCCGCTACGGTCATATTTTATATTGAAGTATTTTGTATATGAGTCAGAAATACGCTGCATAAACTTTGATATACCGCCTTCTTTTATTTCACCGAGCATAAGATGATAGTGATTCGGCATTAAACAAAAACTTATTAATTCCACTGTTCTATTTTTTTCTATTTCCTGAAACAACTCATCGTCCAACCTCCAATGTTGGACATTTGGAAGAATTCGCTTTATTTGAGGAATAGAAGTATCGCCCTGTAATATGATAAGAAGCGTCAGAAAACGCCACCTATCCTGATCATTAGTAAAAATACTTCTCTTTTCTACTCCCCTATTATAGATATGATAATATTCTCCCTCAGCAAATTGTGCTCTTGGCATGATTTAGTTTTAGCAGTTATTTTGCAGTTGTCCAACATCCAACGTTGGACATTTTAGGAGAAAACTCTAATTAACCGCTTCCGCTTTTTGTTTTAAATTTTTTGCAACACCACTGCTGGCGCGCATTGGATGCTCGGCGTTTATGATAAATTCTTCATTTACAAAATCTGCAAACACTCTGTCCCCATTGCGGATTTTGTTGGCAACTATTTTTTCGGCTAGAGGATTGAGAATTTTATTTTGTATCAAACGCTTAAGCGGGCGCGCCCCGAACAAATGGTCGTAGCCTTCTTTTGCAAGCTCTGCTTCGGCCTCTGGACTTATGCTTACCGAAATATTTCTTTCGGCAAGGCGCGAAATTAATCTGGCAAGCTGTATGCGAGCGATTTTTTTGATGCTATCGAGAGCCAGGGAGTTAAACACGACAATTTCATCAAGCCTGTTTATGAATTCTGGGCGGAACCTGCGCTCCAACGAACTAAAAATTTTTTCTTTGAGCTCTTTTTCTTTTTCTTTCGCTCCCTTGTCCCCCTCTCTATTTACAAAACCCAGAGAGGCTATTTCTTTTATAAATTCTCCGCCAATGTTGGATGTCATTATTATTACCGAGTTTTTGAAATTTACATACCTACCCTTGGCATCTGTCAGCCTGCCGTTGTCTAAAATTTGGAGCATTATGTTAAAAATTTCCGGGTGCGCTTTTTCGATTTCATCAAACAAAATTACGCTATACGGCCTGTGGCGCACAAGCTCGGTGATATTGCCACTCTCTTCATAACCCACGTATCCCGGGGGCGAACCGATAAATTTGGATACCGAATGGCGCTCCATAAATTCTGACATATCTATCCGTATTAGGGATTTTTCATCGTTAAATAAAAATTCCGCTAGCGCCAAACCAAGCTCTGTCTTCCCTACCCCTGTGGGACCCATGAACATAAACGAACCTATTGGCTTTTTTTCATCGGCAATGCCAGCGCGAGATCTTCTTATAGCCTGGGCGATTTTTCCTATCGCTTCGTCTTGCCCCACAACCCTTTCTTTGAGCGCAGATTCAATCCGCAAAAGTTTTTGTTTTTCACCTTCCAAAATACGCTTTACCGGAATGCCTGTCCAACGCCCTACAATATCGGCAATATCGTCTTCGGTTACTTCTTCTTTCATAATTCTCTGCGAACGCTGAACCTTTCGCAACTTGGCTTCCAAAGATAAAATCTTTTTTTCAGCTTCCGGAATTCTCCCATACCGAAGTTCGGCAACTTTTGCGAAGTCGCCACTTCGTTCGGCCAAATCGGATTCTTGGCGAAGAATTTCCAAATCTTTTTTAAGTTCGCGCATAGCGTCAATTGTTTCTTTTTCGTTTTTCCATTTTAATTCAAGTCCGGCGGTTTTTTCTTTTACAAATTCGATATTTTGCTGTATCGATTTAATTTTCATTTTGGCACCCATGTCTGATTCCTTTTTGAGAGCTTCTTTTTCTATTTCGAGCCTCATTATGTCTCTTTTGGCGTTTTCTAAATCAATAGGCATACTATCCATTTGCAACCGCAATGAAGAGGCCGATTCATCTATTAAATCTATGGCTTTGTCCGGCAAAAATCTGTCGGTAATATACCGAGCCGAAAGATTAACGGCGGAAACTATCGCGGAGTCAGTAATACGGACTCCGTGGTGGAGTTCATATCTGTTTTTTATACCGCGCAAAATAGCTATCGTATTTTCCGGAGTAGGCTCTTCCACATAGACCGGCTGGAATCTGCGGGCAAGAGCCGCGTCTTTTTCAATATGTTTTTGATATTCTTTTATGGTTGTCGCTCCAATTACATGAAGCTCTCCGCGAGCCAGCGCGGGTTTTAACATACTGGAAGCGTCTATCGCCCCTTCGGCGGCTCCCGCGCCAACAATAGTATGGAGTTCGTCTATAAAAAGCAAAACGTTTCCTCCGGCGCGTTCGAGTTCTTTCATTACGGCTTTGAGCCTTTCTTCAAATTCACCCCTGTATTTTGTGCCGGCAACAAGCGCGCCCAAATCCAATGATATCAGCTCTTTGTTTTTGAGAGCCTCCGGCACGTCGCCCGATACTATCCTTTTTGCCAAACCTTCTGCGATTGCTGTTTTTCCAACTCCAGCTTCGCCTATCAGAACTGGATTATTTTTTGTCCTCCTCGAAAGTATCTGCATCACTCTCCGAATTTCTTCATCTCTGCCGATAACCGGATCAAGCTTGTCTTCTTTGGCGTAGCGAGTCAAATTGCGCGCGTATTTTGAAAGAGCCTGGTATTTGTTTTCGGGTTCAACGTCGGTAACTCTTTGGTTACCGCGAAGATCCGCAAGAGCTCGAAGTATCATTTCTTTATTTAAAGAAAGCCTGGAAAGCATTTCTCTTGCCCTCGATGGCGCTTCCAAAAGCCCCATAAACAAATGTTCGGTAGAAATAAAATCATCTTTTAAGTACGCAGCAGCTTTGTGGGCTTCTTCAAGCACCCTGCCCAATTCTTGCGTCAAAAATATCTGCGGCGATGGAGACAAAATATTCGCTCTCAATGTATCGTTGAGTTCTCCTAAAACCAAATCTACCAAATTCGGCTGGTCGATTTCGAGCTTGTCCAGCAAAGACGGCACAAGGCCTTCTTCCTGGAGCACCAAAGCGGCCAAAAGATGCAAAGCGTCTATTTGGTTCGCCCCTCTTTCGGCCGCGAGCTCGTGCGCTTTTTTGAGGGCTTCTTGGGCTTTTATCGTAAATTGCGAAAATGGAGGCATATACTTTAATAAAACTGATAAAAATTTATCCTGTCATTTTAAAGTTTAGCATAATTTTTCCCAAAAATCAAGGGTCTTATTCTTTCCTTTCTTCCAGTGTAGCCTGGAGTATCACTTCCGCGCCGTCGCGGAGAATTTTTATATTTATAGCCTCTCCGGCTTTGCGCTCCTGTATTAGTTTCGCCAAAGGGGTACCGCCTGTCACCTTTTTGCCGCTAAATTCCAAAATTATATCTTTTTCTTTAAGCCCCGCTTTGTACGCTGGAGAACCATCCACTACGGCGGGCTCGCCGTTAGGACCTTTTTGCAATTCGGCTCCGTTTTCCACCATTGCGTACCGAACTCCAAGGAACGGATAAATTATTCTTCCATGAATTTTTATGTCGTCGATTCCTTTTGTAATTTGATTTGTAGGCAAAGCGAAACCAATATTCTGCGCGCCCTGCGCCACTGCCGTATTGAGGCCAATCGCTTCGCCTTTGAAGTTTAAAAGCGGGCCCCCGGAATTTCCTGGATTGATCGCCGCGTCGGTTTGGATAACGTCGGTAAGCTCCTCAACTCCCGCTCCTCCGCTAGAGGCTATAACATTTCTTTTGAGGCCGGAAATCACACCTATAGAAACTGTGTTTTGAAATTCTCCAAGCGCGTTGCCAATCGCTATAGCCGTTTGCCCGATTTTTACAGAATCGGAATTCCCCAACGCGATAAAAGAAAACTTGCCATCGGCTTTGAGCACCGCCATATCGTGCAAAGGATCGCGAGCGACAACTTTTACAGGCATTGTTTTTCCGTCGTTTGTAATAATTGAATATTCCGCATCGCGGTCCGCCACCACGTGCTTATTGGTAACCACAAAGCCGTCTTCCGACACAAAAAATCCGCTGCCGGAAGAAACTTGCCGCTTTTCGGTGCCATTTTGGCGGTACTGCGGAATTTGAAGTTCTGGAAAAATCTTTCCAAAAAGGTCGTCGGGAAACGGATTTACAAAATACTTTTCAATTACCGGAATGTCTTTTGTAGCAATAACGCTCACGACCGCGGGAGAAACGCGGTTTACTATATCGCCTATCAAAACATCGCGCGACAAAGCTCCAATTTCAAGTTCTTTCGCCTCTTCCTTTTGGAGAGGCTGTTGGGAATTTTCCAAACTCGCAGAGCGTTCTATAACTTTTTGGATTGTTTGAGTAATAGGACTGGGCGCCTGGTTCATCAAAGAAACCGTAACAATTCCCGTAAAAAGCGAGCTTACAAAGCTTACTAGAATCACAAGCACTATAAATTGTTGTTTGTTTAACTCCTCCATTTATAAAATATTATACTTATTTAAAAGTGAATTGGCAAATTCCCAATTGATATTTTGGAAAAACGCTTCAACATACGCTTTTCTGGCAGTCGCGTAATCCAAAAAGTACGCGTGCTCGTAAACATCCATTATCAAAATCGCAACCATGTTCCATACTCCTCCCTGATTGTGAGAATCGCATAAGATATTTTTTAACTTTTTTTCATCAAGGTCATAGCCCAGCACAACCCATCCTCTAGCGCAAAGCCCCATAGCCTTAAACTCCTTCTCCCAAGTTTCGTATGAACCAAAATCGCGAATAATCAACTCGAGGGCTTTGCCCGAAGATCCCGAGCCTTGCGAGGGACTACCATTGGGTGTCATATTATCAAAATACCCTTCGTGTAATTTTACGCCGTTGATTGCGAATGTTTCCTCCATTTTGAGTTCTCGCAAATCGCTATACGCGCTGTTGGCGGAAGATAAATCGACGTTTTTTAGTTTTTCCTCTATTTCTCCAGATTTTTTCACGTATCCGGCATAAAGAACATCATGGTGTTCACTTAGCTGTTTTTCAGAAAGCCCTTTCAACTCTTTGTATTTTAATGGTTTTATTTCTTTCATTTTACTATTTTCTTTAATACTTCTATAACTTTATTAAGCTCTTTTTTGTTTGTGTGCCGGCCCAGGCTGAATCTTACCGAATATCTTTCTTCTTTTTCATCTTTTTGGTGTTGAGACTCGCAGGCAGAACCGGAAGACGACGCAACACTCATCATATCAAGCTTTATTATAATGGACTCTGCTTCTTTCTGCAAAAAACTAAAATTTGCATTGTTGGGAAGCCTTTTTTTTGAATGCCCGTTCAATTTTGAACCAGGAATTTCTTTTAAAACTTGTTGAATAAAATAATCGCGGAGTTCGGAAAGCCTTTTGCTTTCGTAATTTTTCATTTTTTGGGTTAAAACTAGCGCTTCCGCAAGCCCTACAATTAGCGGGGTGCTGGGCGTACCTGACCGCAGGCCTTGTTCGTGGCCTCCGCCAAGAATTTGCGGAGATATTTTAACACCTGTTTTTTTAAATAAAACCCCCACCCCTTTTGGACCGTAAATTTTGGAAGCATTGAGAGTTAATAAATCAACCCCGAGGCTTTCAATTTTTAAATTCAAATAATTAGAA
This sequence comes from Patescibacteria group bacterium, assembly GCA_038062255.1. Lineage (GTDB taxonomy): Bacteria > Patescibacteriota > Minisyncoccia > UBA11713 > 2-01-FULL-45-33 > JBBTXM01. Next base: position 31,641 of record JBBTXM010000020.1, on the reverse strand, counting down.
GCCTGGCAAGCGTCTGTATGAAAAAATAGTCCATAGTTTTTAGTCTTTAGTCTATAGTCTTTTATAATTTGGCCGATTTCGCGTATTGGCTGGATTGTGCCAATTTTATTATTTGCATAAACAATGCTTGCCAAAATTGTGTCTGGCCTTAAAGATTTTTTTACGTCTTCCGGATCCACTATGCCGTCCGCCCCAACTTTCAGGTACGTTATTTTAAAACCTTCTTTTTCAAGAGCCATGCAGGGCTCGAGCACTGACGGATGTTCTATTTCCGAAGTGATAATGTGGCCCTTTTTAAAATGCCTGGCAATGCCAAAAAGAGCCAGGTTGTTCGATTCCGTAGCGCCGGAAGTAAAAAAAACCTCGCCGGATTTAGATCCTAAAACCGAAGCCGCGGACGACCTTGCATTCTCAATGGCTTTTTTAGCCTCTTCGCCTTCGGCATGAATAGCTCCGGCGTTCGCAAATTTGCGAGCCCAGAACGGCTCCATCGCCTTTTTCACTTTTTTATCCAAAGGAGTAGCGGCAGCGTAGTCTAAATAAATGCGCTTCATTTTTATAATATTGACAAAATTTAAATATTTTGCAAGACTAGATTTGGAAAAGGAGATATTTTAATGAAAAAAATAGGAGTTGAATGCACATCTGCTTCCGTGATAGGAAAAAGAAGTTATCAAGAAGATAAATATGTTTTATCTGCCGGAGACTATGGTTGGTTAATTGCGATTATGGATGGACACAACGGCGCGCAAACATCAATTTATTGTTGCGACAATCTTGTGGAAACATTTAGTAAAACAAATTCTCTCTTTGAACCTGTCAGGATTCTTAACGATAAAACTAAAAATTTTGAATCTGGTTCCACTCTTTCTATTGTCCATATACCAAAAGACGCGCAAGTTGCCAATGTTGCCATACTCGGAGATTCTCCGGTAATTATCAGATCAAAAAACGGAGTTATCAATATAAGTCCGGAACACAACGTAAGAACTAACTTATTGGAACGAGAAGCAGCAATAAAAAGAGGTGGAGTATATAGCGCAGGACACATATACGACGATAGACTTCAATATGGCCTGCAAATGTCAAGAGCCCTCGGGGATTCGTATTTGGATAACATTTTAAATAGAGAGCCTGACGTTTACACAATCGAGCTGGCAGAAGAAAGTTTTGTAATAGCTGTTTCTGACGGGGTTATCGATCCTGGGCATGAAAATTCAAAAATGCAAATCGATCGAATAGTAAAACTCGTTGAGCAAGGCGCCGACGCAAAAAAACTTGTTGAAGACGCACTCGCAAGACAAACAAAAGACAATGCCACAGCAATTGTTTGGCAAAGAAAAAAATAGTATAAAAAAACCCCGCCTAAGCGGGGCTTTTTTAGTCGTTTTTTACAAAAATTTGAATAGCCCGGCGCCAGTGGCGAAATCCTCTCCTGATGCCTAAAATAGAAACCCAGTACTGGAGCGAAATTAAATCTTTTAAAACCCAAGGCAGAAAACCGGCAATTCGAAGTTTTCCTTTTTCAAAAATGGCATATTTTCTGCCAATCGGTATCACAAATCCTGGAAACTTCGGCCTATATGCCAAAAGCTTTTGTTTTTGAATAGTTCTTTTAATATTTTCCGCGACATATTTAGCTTCTCTTACCGCCATAGAGGCGGTCATTGGCAAAGGCGCGCCAGTCTTTTCGTTTACAAAATAAACGGAGTCGCCAACCCCGAAAACATTTTCATAGGGAGTTATTCTAAAATAAGGGTCCGCAAAAAGCTGGTTTTGCAAAAATGTATTCTTTTTTACCCCTCCAGCCCATATGAATATATCATAATCAATAATAGAACCATCTTCTAAAATAATTTTTTTCTTTTTAACCTCTTTTATCTTTTTACCCAAATAAAATTTTACTCCCAAATTAATCAAACGTTCTTTGGCTTTTTGCCGGGTCCACGGACCCGCTCCTCCGCTAAGCACGCTTGTTGCGCCGTCGATTATGGAACACTCAAAATAAAACTTTGGCCGTCCGTGTATTTTGGAAAGCTTTTCCAGGAATCCTACAAGTTCTCCGGCAAACTCGCACCCTGTAAATCCCCCGCCCCCTATCGCAATTTTGATAACCTTGTTTTTTGGAGAAGCAGCGAACAGTTCATCCAAAGAATTGCGCACCATAAGCGCGTCGGCAAGATTTTTTAAAGTAATAGAATTTTCATAAAGCCCTGGAATATTGAAATAGTTTGATTCGCTCCCGGTGCCTACCACCAAAAAGTCGTACTTTACTTGGCGCCCGCTTTTTAAATTTATTTTTTGCTCTTTAAAATCTATTTCTACGACTTCGCCTTCTTTAGTGGATATATTTAAATCGTCCAAAAAAATTTCATCGAAACTGCATGAAGACGAGGAAAAAAGTTCGTGAAAATTTATTTTTTTGTGGCCCATAGCGTTTTCTGGCACATGGGCTGTTGCCACCTCGTAAAGGCTTGGGTAAAAAACGTGGTATTTGTTTTTGTCGATTAGAGTAATATGGATATCCCTTCCCCATTTCGCGAGAGATTTTGCCACTCCAACTCCTCCAAACCCCCCGCCGATTATAACAATTTGGTGGATCATTATTTTATTATAGCAATTTTTGAGCCGGCGGAGGGACTTGAACCCACGACCTGCGGTTTACAAAACCGCTGCTCTGCCACTGAGCTACGCCGGCAAAATTTTTAAGAATCGCTGCCGTTTTCTTTGCGCTCGGAAATTCCGCGGACGGCATGCACCTTGCGGAAAAGAAAACTTTCCATTTTGAGAGTCCAAATCCTGAATCTTCGAAGCGCTTTTTCCAAAACTTTAAGGAAATAGCTGTGCGCTTCTCCGTACCACCAATCCGATAATCTCTCTAGCATTCCATCGCAAAACCTCGCGAATTGGAACTCCAAAATATCTTTCCTATTTCGAAGGGCCATAACCGAAATACCCCCCAAACTCAAAGCCAAAATAATAAAATAAATTATCATAATTTATACCTCGAATCTTTCAAACTTCGCCACTTCGATTTTTTCTCCAAATGTCCCGGAACTTTGTTTGATAAGCTCTTCTATAGTAATTGATTGGTCTTTTACGAACTGCTGGGAAAGCAATGAAGTGTCGCGGAAATGGGCATCGAGTTTTCCTTGTAGTATTTTGTCTTTCAAATCCGGTTTACCCTGAGCTTGTCGAAGGGCTTCCTCCGAAAAAATAGCTTCGGCTTCCTTCCTGGCATCATCGGGAATTTGTTCTTTGCTTACGTAAAGAGGCTTCATGCCCGCAATATGCAGAGCAATATCGTGCGCTAAAACCTGAAAAGCCGAGTTGCGCGCGACAAAGTCGGTTTCGCACCTAAGCTCCAAAAGAACCCCGACTTTTTTGTTGCCATGTATATACGCTTCAACCAAACCGGCTCCCGCCGTCCTTGTGGCTGACTTTTTTTCAGCCAGCGCTTCCGAAGATTTCTTAAGCTTAAATATGGCTTTTTCCATATCCCCTCCGGACTCCTCCAAAGCCTTTTTACAGAGGGATATGGAACCTCCCGTAAGTTCCCTAAGACGCTTTATATCGTCCATTGAAATTTGAAACATAGTATTTATTTTACCTCCACACCAATAATAATTCTAATAAACTCGCTAAATTTTGTTAACAACTCCACTATTATTGGTGTGGGGGTTTACCGCTTCTTGCTTTTCTTTTGAACCCTCGGCATACGCCTTGCCCAAACGACCCAAAACCATCGAGATCGCCTGCCCGGAATTATCATTAAGCGGAATCGGATATGCTATATCCTCCGGACTGAAGTCTATGTTCATTAACGCAACCACTTTGATGCCTTTTTTGCGGGCTTCGGCAATCGCCGTTACTTCCTCTTTGGGGGCCACAACAACCACAGCCGCAGGCATCGCTTTCAAACCACGTATTCCCCCGAACATTTTTCTTAGTTTTTCAATTTCGAAATTCTTGAGCATCCGTTCTTTTTTGGTGTATTTTTCAAACCCTCCGGATTTCTCCTCCATTTCCAAACGTTCCAAATACCCTATTCTTCCGCCGATAACTTTGAGGTTCGTGAGAGTTCCTCCAAGCCATCTTTCGGTAACAAACGGCATATTTAGGCTTTGAGCGGTTTCTTTAACAAAATTTTTGGCATTTGGTTTTGTGCCTACGAATAAAACGGCCTTGCCTTCTTTCCCAAGGTTTTTCAAAAACAATTCAGCTTCCTCCAGCTTCTTTTGCGAGGTTTCCAAATCGATTATTTCTATATTGTTGCGCAAGCCATAAATGAAATCCTTCATTTTGGGGTGCCTTCTGGCCTTTGAGTACCCTATATGGGCGCCAGCCGAAAAAAGCTCGTTTATTTGCTCTGAAGCCGTCATTTAAGGAAGTTTACAGAAAAACCATTGTAAATGCAAGCGTATCATGATATTATGCTCTTTATGAAAGCCGATATACATCCAAAATACTACGATTCCAAAATCAAATGCGCTTGTGGGGCAACGCATAATGTGGGATCAACAAAAGAGTCTATTGAAGTTGAAATTTGTTCAAATTGCCATCCTTTTTATACTGGGAAGGAAAAGCTTATAGACACCGCTGGAAGAGTTGAAAAATTCAAGGCAAAATTAGCTAAAAAGGCTCCATCAAAATCCAAAAAATCTGCCAAATAGATGACGCCTGAAACAAAAATCAAACTCGAAAAAGCTCTTGCGGAGTACGAAGAACTTGAATTTAATGTTGCCGAAAGCTTCAAGTGGCCCAAGGAAAAAATAATGAGATTTGGAGAACTTTCTAAAATAAAGGTGCTTTGGGATGAATACGAAAAATCAGACGAAAACAAAAAAAAAGAAATTGAAAAAAAATTCGGCGAAATGCTTGGCGAAGGCCAGGCGCAGGAACGCAATAACTTGATTTTGGAAATAAGGGCCGGCGCCGGCGGAGACGAAGCGGGGCTTTTTGCCGCGCAGCTTTTTTTGATGTACAAAGCTTACGCCCAAAAAAGGGGGTGGAAATTTTTCATAGTTGACGAATCAAAAAACAACCTCGGAGGATACAAAGAAGCCGTGGCGGAAATAGAAGGCAAAGGAGCTTACGACGCCCTAAAACACGAATTCGGAGTGCATAGAATCCAAAGAGTTCCCGCAACAGAAAAATCCGGCAGAATTCACACTTCCACCGCGTCTGTCGCAGCGCTGCCCGTAGCTCAGGAAAAAGAAATGGAAATAAAAGACGCCGACCTTGAAATTACGTTTAGTCGCGCCGGAGGCCCGGGAGGGCAAAACGTAAACAAGGTTGAAACGGCAGTACGCATTTTACATAAGCCATCTGGCATCGTAGTTTCCTCGCGTGAGGAACGCTCACAACTTAAAAATCGTGAAAACGCGATGCGTGTTCTGCGCGCCAAATTACTGGATGAAAAATTAAGAAAAGAGGAAGAAGCTATGAGGAAAGAAAGGAAAGAACAAATCGGCACAGCCGACCGCAGCGAGAAAATCCGCACATATAATTTCCTCCAGGATCGAATCACCGATCACCGGCTAAACCAAAATTTCCACAATATAGAAAAAATAATGCAAGGTAACTTGGACCCGATTATTGAAGCTTTTCAAAGATAAATTTATAAATAGTTTTCACTACAAAATATTATAGTAAAAATGAAAATTAGTTTACTAACGTTCTTTAGACGGCCGTTTTAATTTGCTTAGTAAATTATAAAAACAAAAAAGCCCCGTCCAAAAAAGCACGTTGCTTTTCTGTCGGGGCATGACCCTACTTGATAGGAATCGTGCGATCATGCATCACGAGGGGCTGACGAACCGGCGTCAGGATGAAGAATCCCAAATCCGGTTTGTGGAAACACCTGCCATCGCAGGGGCCTTGCTTCACTCCAACAACGACTTCCGCAAAGACAACGGAGTCGCCTTCGTAGAAAATCTTGTGAAGTTCGCCGGCATGCTCTTCGCCGTCACAACCGTATGACCACTCCAAAATAGCGTGATCAAGTGTGACGCCCGATTCTTCAACCTGCTTGAAGATGCGAAACGTTCCTTTTTCTGTTCCTTTCATTTGTGACCTCCTTCGTTTATCCTGCCACCATGGCAAGATAGCTGCAGATCTTTCCGCAACAGGGATAAAACTATGTTTTTAGTCTTATCTCTACTGCGGAATTAGCTTATTTCAATCTATATTAATTATACATCTAAAAATCGTTTATGTCAATAGTTTGTGACAAAATAAGGCTAAATAGAGCTATTTTAAGCCTGTTTATCTCCTTGCAAGGCCAGAAAGGACATTGATATCGCGCTGGAATTGGTCTGCGCGGTCGACGACCGGGTCGCCATACGCAAAACGGAATTTGAACCAATTGCCTCCGGCGTAATACTGCGCCGCGGCGCAGCGCTCCAAAAGAAACTGGTAAGGCAGGATTTTTTGATTTTGATTCGCGTAGTTTTTGCAGCCTTGCGAATCCAAACTATTTTTGAGATACAAAGCTGTCGCAACAAAAGCATCGGAATTGTTCCATGGATTCGGCGGATTATTGTTTGTTATTTGTTTTATATCGTCTTCATACAAAAGCCAAGTTTTTGGCATAAATTGCGCGGGGCCCATCGCTCCCCCGTACGAACCGTGCGCGGTAATCGGGCACGAAACAGGCATGGTGTCCGGATTCAATCCTAGCGCGCCGGTAATGGCTAAAAAGTCTTTTTTCTGGTCATTTTTCATGACCGTTCCGCTCGGATTGCTCCGCGGAGTGTTATAAAAACATTTTCCTACATTGGCTCCTATGGCGCCGTCGATGGCAGACTCCTGTGTGAGCACAGCCAAAATGAATGCTGCCCGCACGCCAGTAGCCCGCTCGGCTATTTTGGCGATATCATATGCTTCTCCAAAACTTAATTGGCCGCCGCCAAAAAGCTTGAAAATTTGGGTTCGTATTTCAGCCGCGTTTTTTTGTTTTTCCTGGACAATCGACTGGTAGCGCGCTTCTTCCCCTTTTGTAATTTTTAAAATATTTTGTTTTTCTTTTTCATTAGCGTCCAGCTGGCGTTTTTGAAGCTGTTGAATTGCGCGCAATTCCACAGCTTCATCTTTTTTAACCCGCAAATCTTCCCTGGCGGTTTCTTCGGTTTCTTTTAGATCCTGGAAGCGCAGGAGAGATTCGTACAAAGAATCCTGCAATTTGCCCAAAGATTCTAGCTCGTTGAAAAATTCAGCCACATCTTCGTACAAAAGCGCGAGCTCAAACGCGGATAGGTTGTCTGTTTCGTTTATTCTGCGCAGAAAATCGCTTATGGAAGCCAGAACTTGGGCGCTCTCCCCCTTAAGATGTGTAATATTTTGAGAGCGCTGATTTATCTCTATTGATAGTTTTTCTATTTCCAAATCACGCGAACGAATAGCGATTTTCGCCGAAGAAATTTTGGCGTTTAAAAGCGCGATATCTCTTTCCAACGATGTCCTTTCTTTCTGCTTTCCTTGGACAAGCCCCTGGAACTCCTCAATCTGGCGTTCGTATTCTTTAAGCTGGGTTTCTAGCTCCGCTTTGCGCGCGTTGACTTCGCTAGAATCGCTCTGGGCAAAAGTAAAAATAGGAATAGCGAATACAACCAAAATAAGCGTTAGAATACGCATAAAAATATTATAGCATTTTTTATTCCTTCTTCTCCGCCTCGGCTTCTGCTTCAGCAGCCGCCTCGGCTTCTTTTTCTTTCTTACCCACAACTTCAATAGTTTCAAGAGACGCTCCGGCCGCGGTGGCTTCTTCGGCTTTGAGTTCCTCTTCAGTTTTTGGAGCTTCAACAAAAACAACCATAACGCTCGGGCTGTTCAAAATAGTCACTCCGGATGGAATTTTGATGTCTTCAATTTTTATGGAACCGCCCATTTCTTTGATGCTTGAAATATCAACCACAATTTCAGAGGGCAAATCTTTCGGCAAAGCTTCAATATGGATTTCGTGCATAACTTTTACCAAAGAACCTCCGGCCTTAACCGCGTCCGATTCCCCTGTAAATTCTATTTTGACGTCAACTTTGATAGGCTTGTTCATTTCCACCACTAAAAAGTCGGCATGTATCGGATTGTCTTTGAGGGGGTCAAAATCTATATCATGGATAAGAACATTTTCTTTTTTTCCGTCTATTTCGAGCTCTAAAATTGAGGATTCTCCAGCAGATTTCCAAGCTTTTATAAATTCAGTTTCCTTTAGCGCAATGGGAGTAGATTCTTTTTTGC
>JBBTXM010000020.1:0-23393 GCA_038062255.1 Patescibacteria group bacterium | reverse complement strand
AAATTACAGCAGGCAAAAAACCCTCTTTGCGGAGATTTTTTACTTTTTTTCCAAGCACATCGCGCCTTTGCGCCGATATCGTTTGCATGGGAACTATCCTACCAAATTGGGAGGGAGCTGTCCAGAAAGCGCCGATATTATATTTTCCGCAGCTAGAATTGCCATTTTGTCTCGCGTTTCTCTGGTGGCAGAGGCGATATGCGGGGTCAAAATTATATTATCCAACTTTTTTAAATCTTTTGTGATTTCCGGTTCGAACTCAAACACGTCGATGGCGGCGCCCCCAATTTCACCTTTCGATAAACTCAGGGCGAGCGCGCGCTCGTCTATCACCGGACCGCGCGAAGTATTTATCAAATAAGCCGATGGCTTCATCAATTTTAGCCTTGCTTCGTTTATTAAGTGGTGCGTTGATGGAAGCAATGGAACGTGGATAGAAACAAAATCGCACTTCGGCAAAAGCTCATCTATTGTACTCACAAATACTGCGCCAAATTCCAGTTCAAACTCCGGATTTTGTTTAACATCGGTATAAATCAATTTCATATCAAAACCTTTCACGGCATGGTGCGCCACCCTGGACCCGATTCTGCCCAGTCCGACAACACCCAAAGTTTTTCCCGAAAGGTCGGTCCCCAACAATAATTCGGGCCCCCACGCTTTGTATTTTCCTGCCCTAGAAAATTTATCAGCCTCCGTTATGCGGTGGGCTATCGAAAGCATCAATGTAAAAGTGTGTTCGGCAACACTATCGGTTAAAACGCCGGGAGTGTTTGTGACTTGTATGTTTCTTTTTTTAGCAGCCCCCAAATCGATATTATCAAAACCCACAGCATAGTTGGCGATAATTTTGAGATTCGGCAATCCGGCATCCATAACTTGGGAGGTTATTTTATCCGTTAAAACAGAGAGAATAGCGTCAAAAGGCGCCTTACCCCGAGCCTGTTGAAGGGCTCCAATAATTTCCTTTTCGCTCGCCGACCTATCGCGGGCTTTTTCGTTTACAACAACCTCATACCCCTTTTGCTTTAGGAGATTTATCCCCACCTCCGGTATCGGCCTTGTTATAAAAATCTTGGACATGTTGCAATTATAACAATATCGTGGTAAGTTGCCTATGGAAGAAAGGAGAGTAACAAGTGAATCTAGGAGAGAAAATTGGTACATTTTTTATGCTTGCGTTAGTCGGCATTTTAATGGCTTGGCCTATAAAAGGAGGGTATGTTCCATTTGGCCCGCCACCTGTTATGGCGCAACAAAATCAAAATGTGTGTAAAACCTATTACGACAAAGCCAAAGAGCTCGCGGAAAAAGGAGCGGAAGATCTCGCAGGACAAGTCGTTGATTTCGACCCGCGAATCGCCAAATCCAAAGCTTCAATCGCTTACAGCCAAATCTACCGAAATTGCAAAGAATGGGGCGAATAATGAGAAAAGCCATTGTATTTTTGGCGCTAATGACATGGCTTCTTCTCATGTTTTATATAAGATCGCAGATTCTTAAAACCCCCACTGGCGACTATCAACCGCGCCCAGATCCCACACAAAATAAATAACTATATCCGATTGGCGCTCGAAAAGAGCGCCAATTTTTGTTTTATGACTGCTTTCATGGCTTCTATCGCCTCTTTGTCCAATTTATACATCGCGACTTCGTCGGGATTTTTTTCTATTGAGTCCCGTAGCCCTTCGGCAAAAGCTTTTCGCAAATCCGTGTTTATATGGATATTGGAAATCCCAGCTTTTATGGATTCTTTGATTTGTTCATCGGGAATACCGCTCCCTCCGTGAAGCACCAAAGCAACATTTTCCGGAACTGCCTTTCTTATTTTTTGTATCAACTCAATATCAAGTTCCGGTTCTTCCGGAGAAAGCCCATGAACATTGCCAACGGCGATTGCAAGCCTATCTACACCGGTTCGCTCCACAAATTCTCTGGCTTCTTCTGGTTTTGTATAATCGTCTTTGCTTATTTTTATTTTTTCTTTTTGTATTTTAGATTCACCCCGCAAATACCCAACTTCGCCCTCTATCGACATTCTAACATTCTGCAGAATGTTAGAATGTTGTTTTGCGTACTCCACTATTTCGCGTGTTCCAACCATATTTTCTTCAAAAGACAAGGCTGACAAATCGATATGAATGGAATCGTATCCCGCGTCTATCGCCTCTTTTGCCACAGAAACGCTTTTTGTGTGGTCAGCGTTTAAAAAAATCGGAATATTAAATTCTTTTTTAAAGGCGTCGCGCAAAGCAACGGCCTCCAATAATCCCAAGTGTTTTCTTTCGCCTTCGGATGTGCCGATAATCGCCGGAGCTCGGACTTCGGAACAAACTTCAACTATAGCCCGCATATGGTCCAATTCTGACACATTAAAATGCCCAGTAGACCAGCCGCCTCGCAGCGCTTCTTTTAGAATTTGGTTTAGAATCATCTTTTAAAATTTTAAATTTTAACCGGTTTATAATCTTCCGGCGCTTTTTTTAAATAATCTTCTAGTTGCGCGCGCGTCAAAAGACCGGCTCGCGCCCCAATATCCTGCACCACAGACATTGAGTTTATCGGCGCCCACATCAAAGCCTCGCGAACGCTTTTGCCGAGAGCCATCGCCGCCGTGAAAGTTGAAGAAAAAGCGTCCCCCGCTCCAGTGCGTTCATAGGGAGGCTTGGGGTCCGGATACGCCGGCATAAAAAGCATTTTTTCGCCATCATAAGAATACGCGCCCTTGGGGCCGTCGGTTATCACAACAATTTTGGGGCCGAGTTTGCGCGTTTCTTCCAAAAGAATTTTTATATCATTTTCAGAAATTTCCAAAATTCTCTGGGCCTCGTCTTTATTTATAAAAACAATTTCCGCTCTCCCGTAAAAATATGAAAGCTCGTCTTTTCCAAATTTGATTTGGTATGTGCCTGGCTGAAACGCTAATTTTATTTTGCCGTCATGCAAAGTTAAATATTTTTCCAACTCTTCATGGAAAGGCAGTGAATTAGAACCAATTGAAGAAAAATAAATCCATTTTGGCTGGCCTATGTCGGGCAATTTGTATTCGTATTCCTGGTGCTTTATTAAAATGGTTCTATCATCCTCAAACCACAAAACATAATGGTAATTTGTTTTTTTGCCGGCTTGAGTTTTTATAAATTCCGTTGCAACATTTTCTTTTTTAAGAGCTTCTAGACATTCATTGCCGTAATAGTCGTCGCCCACGTTGCTTACCAACGCGCTTTTGAGCCCCAAGCGCGATGCCGCCACGGAAGCATTGGAACTATTGCCTACGGCAGGAACAACGTAAACTTCGTCATACGGAATTTTGTCGCCAAATTTCATGCAAATTTGGCATTTTTCTTTGTTGATATCGCAATGCACCGAAGCTTCTTTTAAATGTATAAAAGCATCGGTTACAATATCTCCTATTCCTACGAAATCGTATTGATTCATTTTTTTCTTTTTAAAACTTTTTTAACTGCGTCTTTAATATGCGCAACACCCATTCCAAAATGTTCAAGCAACTCGTTTGGATTTCCGGATTCGCCAAAGTGGTTTTGAACTCCGATAAATTCAATCGGCACAGGATGGTTTTTTGCCAAAACTTCTGCAACAGCCGAACCCATGCCTCCAGCAATTTGGTGCTCTTCAACAGTTACCACAGCGCCAGCGTCTTTGGCGGATTTTATAATCATTTTTTCATCCATGGGTTTTATGGTGTGATTATTTATCACGCGAACCGCAATTCCCTTTTTCTCCAACTCTTCCGCCGCCAAAAGCGCGTTGTGGACAAGAGGCCCGCAAGCGATAATCGCAACGTCCGGAGTTTTATCCGACTCGAAAAATACTTCAGCCTTGCCGATTTCAAACGGAGAGTACTCCGTGGTAAACACCGGAGTTTTTTCCCGCGCGTACCTTATGTAGCAAGGACCGTCTATTTTTGAAACCGCGTAAGCCGCTTTTTGGCCTTCGTGCATATCGCAAGGAGCGATAACCGTCATATTGGCAATTGGGCGAGTTATGGCGATATCCTCTATCGCCTGATGCGTTGCGCCGTCCGGGCCAACCGATACTCCCGTATGCGAACCGATAATTTTTACGTTGCGTTCATTGTAGCAAATAGTCGTGCGAATCTGTTCCCAATTTCTGCCCGGGCTGAACATCGCGTATGAAGTTATGTATGGAATTTTTCCTATGGCCGAAAGCCCCGCGGCGACCGAAGCCATATTCTGCTCCGCCACTCCCATTTCAACAAATCTTGCCGGATATTTTTTGGCGAAAGCTTCTGTCCTCGTTGATTCAATCAAATCCGCGCAAAGCGCAACTATATTTGGATTTTCATCTCCTGCCTGCAAAAGCCCCAGACCATAGCCGTCTCTTGTGGGCTTTTGTTCGATTTTTCCGGCATCGAAAATATTTTCTACAAGTTTTGATTTTTTATTTATCGGCATTTTATTGGTGTTCGCTTTGTATTTTGCCTTGTAATGTTCGAAGCTGTCTCAAAGCTTCCTTGGCCTCTTCAGGCTTGAATACTTTTGAATGCCACGGATATTTAAATTCCATAAAATCCACGCCTTTGCCGGCGATTGTGTGGGCAATAATTACAACAGGTTTCTCAAAAATCGCCCGGGCAGTTTCTACAGCGTTTACTATTTCATGAAAATCATGCCCGTTTATTTCTAAAACATGCCAATTGAAAGCTTCGTATTTTTCTTTGAGCGGTTCGAGTGGCATTATATCTTCTGTCATGCCGTCTATTTGTATGTTGTTTCGGTCGATTATCGCGGTGATATTATCCAATTTCAATTTCCCAGCAAGCATTGCCGCTTCCCATGTCTGCCCGCATTCCTGCTCGCCGTCGGACAGCAGCGCAAAAACTTGGTTTGTTTTTTCATCCATTTTGAGTCCAATTGCCATTCCCACAGCCTGCGAGAGGCCAGAACCCAAAGGGCCGGAAGTTGTTTCTATGCCTGGAAGCGCTTGCCGATGCGGATGGCCCTGTAAGCGAGTTCCGAATTTCCTTAAAGTTTTTAATTCTTCAACCGGAAAATACCCCGCGTGAGCCATTGTCGCATACTGCACCGGGCAAATATGGCCGTTTGATAAAATTAACCTATCGCGCCCGTCCCAATTCGGATTTTTGGGGTCATGCTTCAATATATGAAAATACATCGCTGTAAAAATATCCGCCATATCCAAAGGTCCGGCAACATGCCCGGAACCTGCGTTAATCACGGATTCAATAGTATCGTAGCGGACCTTCGCCGCCATTTCCTCAAGAAATTTTATTTTATCGTCGTGTAAAATCATAACATTTTCAGCAACCAGGTTGCTAAGTAACTACTTAGCAACCTGGTTGCTTAGTGTTTTTAATTCATCTATCGCCCCTTTTAAATTTTCGGCTTCAAATATCGCCTTTCCCACCACCAGTATGTCCGCCCCTTCTTTTGTTAAAATTTGGGCATTCTGCAAATTAACGCCTCCGTCAACTTCTATTATACACGGATGGCAAGTATGTTTAATATGCCCTATTTTATGAATCGCTTCTTCGCTTAAAGCCTGCCCCGAAGGCCCAGGCGAAACCGCCAAAACTTGTAGTAGCTCAACTTTGCCGAAATACGGGAAAAGTTTTAGCCACGGTGTATCCGGCCGAATCGCAATACCAGCTTCTCTTTTAGCCTCGTGGATTTTTTCTATGACCAATTCGTGGTTTTTTGTGGCTTCTTGGTGGAAAATTAATCTTGCAGCTGGAGTCAGAAGCCATGAGGCGATTTTCTTTTCGGGCCTATCAACCATCAGATGGACTTCGATTTTCACTTTTGTTTCAAAACCTATTAAATCTTTGCTTTCGTGCCAGCTTACATGGTCGGTGAAAGTTCCGTCGGAAACATCAATATGCACCCAATCGACGTACGGCTCCACCAGTTTTATGCGGCGGGATAGCTCTTCAAAATTATCTACATTTATAGATGGAATAATTTCAGCCATTCTGTTCGATTTCTTTTATCTTATTAATTCTCCGTATATGCCTTTCTTCGCCCGAAAATTTTGCCTCAATAAACGATTTCGCTATTTCCTTGGTTTCTTCTTCGGAAAAATAATCTGCTGAAATTGCTAAAATATTAGTGTCTTCATCATTTACTGAATCTTTGATTTGTTTTGCGCTTATGGCGGTGCCGGCTCTGATGCCTTTTACTTTGTTTGCCGTAATCGCAACTCCAACTCCAGAACCACATAAAAGCACTCCTCGACTGTGCTTGGGATCCTTCGCAACTCTTTCAGCAACTTTGCGAGCGAAATCCGGATAATCGTCATTTTTATCGTACGAAAATGCGCCCATGTCTTCGAACTCATAGCCCCATTCCGAAAGCCACTTTTTTATTTTTTCTTTCAACTCAAACCCGCGATGGTCCGCGCCAAGATAGATTTTCATATTCCTTGCGCAACTCTTTTAACATGTTCAACAAGTGTTGCCGTATAGCCAGCCTCGTTGTCGTACCAAGAGAATACTTTAACCAGATCCGCGCCCACAACTTTAGTAAGAGAAAGGTCGACAATCGCTCCGTAAGGTTCGCCTATTATATCGGTAGAAACAATGGGATCTTCCGTAACTTTCAAAACCTTTTCCCAGCGCGGATCTTTGGCGGATTTTTTAAAAACATCTTTTAAATTTTCGATAGAAACTGATTTTTCCAACTTTGCCGTTATGATGCTCAAAGAACCTGTTATGGTGGGCACTCTTATTGAATCGGCATCAAATTTTCCTTCCAATGCCGGAATCGCTTTTGTTACCGCTTCCGAAGCGCCTGTACTTGAAGGAACAATGTTTACCCCCGCGGCTCTGCCTCTGCGGACATCTTTTGCGTCCGGACCATCAACCAATTTTTGAGTCGCGGTATATCCGTGAACAGTGGTAAGCATAGCGTCTTTGATACCAAAATTTTCTAAAAGAATTTGAAGAACCGGCGCTACAGAATTGGTAGTGCAGGAAGCGTTGCAAGTTACCGGATGCTCACCATTGAACCTGTCATCATTTACGCCAATCAAAGCAGTCAGCGCGTCGCCATTTGCCGGAGCCGTAATCACGACTCTTTTGGCGCCCGCTTCAATATGCGCTTTTGCTTTTTCGCCATCCGTAAAAAATCCGGTGGATTCAACAACAATATCCACCCCCAAATCTTTCCAAGGCAGATTCTTGGGATCTTTTTCAGCAAAAACTTTTACTTCTTTTCCGTCAACTTCAAAATACCCGTCCTTTGCTTCTACGTTTTTGCCATACCTTCCATAAACAGAATCATACTTGAGCAAATAAGCAAGCGTTTTGGTGTCCGAAAGGTCGTTAACCGCCACTATAAACAGCCCATCCTCCTTCGCTAAAGCTTCGGAGGACCTCCCTGCAAATGCAGCTCGGAAAAACGACCTCCCAATCCTCCCAAACCCGTTTATGGCAATTCGCGTTTTTTTCATATTTAAATTGTAGCTTTATTTATAGTGATTGTTAATATCTATTATTTCCACAACCCCATTGCCGCGATAAATAAAAATAGCCCGGTATTTTCGGTCTATTCTAAAGCTATAAAACTCTAGATTTTTCGGTTCTAAAATTTCTATATTTAAGCTTGGATGAAATGGATTCTCTTCAAAAAAGTTCTTTTGTTTTTCAAACTTAGTAGCCAGCCCTCTCTTTTTTAAATATTCAATAAGCTCCGAGCCAAGAGGCAAAATTTTCATAAATTTTAAACAAAATAATCAGACCGCCTAAGCCCCTTCTCCAAACTCCCTAAAAACTTTTTATTGTAAAGACCAGTTTCTTTGAACGCTTTTATTATTTCAATAGATTTCTTTATCGGCGGCACAGCAAAAAAACCACCTCTAGAAATGGCTTTGATGAGGTTCTCGTAAGCCTTGGCTTTTTCTTCCAGGGCCTCATACTTTTTTTTCGGCAACGTGATTACTGGGCTCATGTATTTATATTATCAAAACCATTAAAATTTTCAAGCACATTTTTCATACAAAAATTGTATCACGAATCGTTAAGTTTTGACATATCGATATTTTGAGATTTCAAAAGTTTGCGAACTTGAGATTTCCGCTCACTGTAAAAAATGAAAAAAATGATAAATATAAATCCGTAAGAAATTGCTGTCTCAACAACAAAAGTAAGATCATTAGAGTAGTAATCAAAAAACAAGGAAAGGGCCTCGCCTATTATAAAAGGAATGCCTGAAAGTATCAGCGGAAAAGCAACTACAGCATATAATACCATGTACAAATCAGTGATAAAACCCAAATCATAGTCAATCAAAACCAAAATACTAACAGCTAATCCAAACAAAGAGAGCGCCGTTAAGATTCGTAAAATTGATAGCATGATTCTCATAATCTTATTTTACCACAAGTCCCAACATTTCGATATTTAAGAAGCTGCTGGAGGATGTTTTTGGCGTTTCTGCAAATAAGCGTACGCCGCGAGGGCCGCTTTAACAGCATCGCCGGCTGAAATATTATTTTGCTTATATGGGTCGTCGGTAATATCGCCCGCGGCGAAAATTCCGGGTTGTGAAGTGATGGCGTGCTTTGAATCTATTTTCACCTGCCCCCATTGGTCGAGCTCCACCAGGCCTTTGACTATCTCCGAGTTCGGCACAGAGCCGATTTCCACAAAAACGCCTCCCACTTTTATTTCCTTCAACTCCCCTGTTTTTAAATCCTGATATTTCAGGCTTTCAACAAATTTGTCGCCTAAAACTTCTTTAGTTTCGGCATTATAAATTATCTCTACTTTTGTATTTTTATTTATCTCCTCCTGCGTTGCTGGGTCCCCTTTCATGGCATCGCCCCTTATCAAAAGATAGATTTTGGGAGAATACGGAAACAAATCAACCACGGCCTCGAGCCCAGCGTTTCCTCCGCCAATTACAGCCGCGATTTTGCCTTCAAATAAAGGCGCGTCGCAAGTGGAGCAATAAACCACCCCCCTGCCTTCGAATTTTTGCTCGCCGGGAACATTGAGCTTTCTCCTGCTGGCTCCGATTGCCAAAATAACGGCTCTTGCTTCAAATTCGCCTGAATCAGTTTTTACTTTCCAGCCCGAGGCTGGTCCGCCTTGGGCGGAAAAATTTTCTTCGGTTTTTTTAATTTCTAAAGCGCGTTCCAATTTAATTTCAACAATATCGCCAAAAGAGCGGACATGGTCTTCAAACTTTTTTGCCAAATCAAAACCTGTAATATGCGTTTCTCCAATCCAATTTTGAATGTCGTCCGACACAACGGACTGCCCCCCGAAGGATTCGGTTATTAAAAGAGTTTTAAGGCGTTTTCGCGCCGCATAAACGGCGGATGCGGCGCCGGCGGGACCTGCGCCAAGAATTATTAGATCATAAATCATACCTATTTAAGTTCCTCCTGAATAACTCTCTCAAACTCTGCGTACGGCTGGGCTCCGGAAATAAGTTTGCCGTTTACAAAAGTCGCTGGAGTGCCGTTTACGCCCAACGCCAATCCTTCATTTAAATCGGTTTCAACTCGTAAAGAGTATTTTCCGGAATCCAAACACGAATCAAACTGCGCGGAATCAAAGCCCAGCTCTTTGGCCCATGCCTTAAAATTATCAGCGCCAATGGAATTCTGCCTATTGAAAACCAAATCGTGGTATTCCCAAAATTTTCCCTGCTCGCCGGCGCACTCGGAAGCTTCGGCCGCTTTTTGCGCGTATTGGTGTATTGATTTTAGGGGAAAATGCCGATATATGAATTTTACATCTCCGGTTTTTATGAAATTTTCCTTAATCTGGGGGAGAGTTTCAGAAAACATCCGCCCGCAAAACGGGCATTCGAAATCACTGTATTCTATAACGGCGACCTTCGCTTTCGGATTCCCCAAAACATGGTCCGTATCTCTTATTTTAAGATCGGCTTTTGCTGCGCCGGCTTCCCGAACTTGCGCGGCATTGTCTGGAACGGCCACTCGGGGTCCGTTGGTGTAAACAATCGCTCCGGTAATTAAAACTCCGGCTAGCACAATAGAAGATGGGACTAAAAATAATTTGTTTTCCATAATTTTATATTTCCCTAAACGAAGGGTCTCGGGTATTTACATTTAACCGCACATTTACGTTGCGGACAAGCCCGCCATTTGCCGCTCTTATGGTTATTGTGTAAATTCCGGACGGCGTGCTTGCGGGAATTGTAACAGAAAAACTGGAACCCCGCAAATATTCTCCAGAGGTCAAAATAGAATCGCTAAAGTCGAATGAGGCGCCGCTCAATGCTGGGCTTACCGATTGCGCCGAAAGGTTCACCGCGCTCGCAAACCCGTCGAAAGGACTAATGGAAAGGTTTGTCGCGGAGCTTGAAATAGCTTGTGTTCCTATTATGGTGGCAAAAATGTCGCCGGATTTATTGACTCCGAAATCAGGAATTGCTGGAGGAGGAGCAACTGGTACAAACACGCTATCAGAAGCCTGGCCTCCGGCGCCAGAACAAGAAATAGTGAAAGTTGTGCTAATAACAAGATTCCCAAAATCTTGCGAACCGGAAGTCGGTTGAGACTCAGTCCAATTTGAATTTGGAGGAGAAGCCGAAGCTGTGCAGGAAGTAGTGTTGGTTGACGACCAAGATAATGTAATCGGAGAATTATTGGCCACAGAAACCGGGCCATCCGAACCATTCGCTTTGATATCGGCGGTCGGCGGAGCTCCGGTAACTGCTATTGGAAGGTCCTTTGACGCTGATCCTCCAGGACCAGAACACGACAACGTAAACGTGGTATTGGCGATAAGATTCCCCGAGCTTTGCGAACCGGATGTTGATTTCGGTTGGTTCCAATTCGAATTTGTGGGATTTGATGAAGCACCACAGGACGTCGCATCGGTCGTGAGCCACGAAATCGTAGCGGAAGTATTGTATGGAACAGATGAAGGAGCAGACAAGGCAACTGTTGGAGGACTCAACGGAGGCGAGACTATAATAGTCGCTATATCTTCACATGGACCTGTTCGGCACCTAGGCTCCCAGCGCCCGCCCAAAACAACTCCGTTCCATATATACACCGCTCTGGCATACGCAGTATACGTACCAGGATTTGGATAATTACAAATTCCATCCGCGGTAAAATCGGAAGCGGTGGAGTATTGCAAAGAAATGCTGTGCTCATAAGAACCGTCCTTTTCGCAATCAAATTGCAAAGTATTCGCTCCGGAAAAGTTTGCTGAAAATGGAAAATTAAACTTTAAACCAACAGTATTTGCCGGAGACTGGCCGGCGCTCAAAGGATCTTGGTAAGGACTTGTGCGCACCCATCTTCTGGTTGTATAGCAATCACTTCTACCAGTATCCGGATCATCTTCGCATTCACGGACATTCTGGAAACTACCAGTAGCGGCATCAAGATTGCCTCCGCCTACAGAAGAACTATAAACATCGGCAAAGATGTCATCGCGAACATTTCCTCCCGGACCTATGCATTGAATGGTGAAGTTGGTATCCACACCAAGATTGCGCACCGTTTTAGATCCAGAGGCTGTTGCGGACACAGTCCCAGTCCAATCCTGATGAGGCGGAGTTGCATAAACGACACAGTCGGTAACATTGTACGCCGACCAATTTAGTTGGGCATCAATACCGGCTGGCATTAGAACAGGACCCCTTGTCTGATCTCCTATTCTTAAATCAACCGCTGGTGATGCGGGCGGGCTGACACTTACCGTAGCGGTATCCCCCGTTTGTCCGTTTTGACCATTGCAGTACATCCCAAATGAAGTATTGGTGGTCAGCGCCACGGAACTTGTTTGTCCAGAAGTCGATTTTGGGCCTACAAAACCTTGATTATTAGGCGATGAACCAGCTTCGCAGGAACTGACGCCGTTTGATGTCCACGAAATACTTACCGCCGTGCCATAAGGAATGGTAGAAGAATCTTTATAGACAGCATCATTAACGCCTTTTACTTTTACATCAACGGATTTTGGAGCTCCACCTC
The DNA here is from genome assembly GCA_038062255.1 of Patescibacteria group bacterium. Taxonomy (GTDB): domain Bacteria; phylum Patescibacteriota; class Minisyncoccia; order UBA11713; family 2-01-FULL-45-33; genus JBBTXM01. The sequence continues at coordinate 11,429 of JBBTXM010000020.1, read as the reverse complement.
CACCGCCGGTTCCGCTTCCCACAGAAACACTTACCGCTTCAGTGACACATTTTCTTCCTCCTGGCACATTTATTTCGGCTTGCCGAATGTACGTTTTTGTGGGCACATATCCTAGTATTTGATTAAAAGTAAAAGTTTCTATATTATCAGTTGGTTCTGTCCCTGGGGTTGGAGTTATAGCAACATTATCGTCGTACCCTATCCATTTGTAACTATATCCGTCCGGCTGGGAAGAAACGCTAAAAGATACCGAACGATTCGATGAATTTACGTTTATAAAATTTGTGCTAGCGCTCAAAGAACAGCTCCCGAGCGTAGGACCGATAGATACTCTAATCGAATCAGAAGTTGAACTGCCATTACTTTTAGTGCATGAAATTCCATAGGTTGGCGTTTCAATTGCATTTGAACTCTTGGTTACAACTACTGCGTTTGAACCGGCAGTATTGAGAGGCGTTCCTACAGGGAACCAACCGGCTCCGGCACTCGAAACCACGCAATTTTGATAATCAGCGGTAGCTCCATCTTTTGGCCCCCAAGAAATAACGAAAGAAAATAAATCTTCCGGCAAAGTTAACTCCGGTCCGTCGGAACCATTTATTTTGAGGTCAACTTCGGCAGACGTAGAAGACGCAGGCGTAGAACGCACATCTACGGTGCAAGTCGCGGGAACTCCTTCGCTTGTAATAGTTACGGTTTTAGACCCAGTTGCGCTGTAGGTTGTCGTAAAACTAGAACTTGGGGCCGAACTTGACGATGGACTTCCGCCGGGAGCAGTCCAATCAACATTGCGGTTATTTTCTGTTGTTATTGTAACTGGCACGCCAAGAGTTGCCTGATATAAATCTTGGGCGCACTTAGGCGCAGGCGTTGCTGTAACATGCACGGTAACACTGCTAAGCTCAAATTCTTCCGCATTATTATTGCCATCAGATGCCGTGCCATGCAAAGTATAAATATAAGTCTCCGCCGCAGCCAAAGAGTCGGAAACTTCGCCTCTTGACGCTGTTTGCCAATCTTCTCCATTCTTTCTTACAACAACATTTTGCGCTACCCCATCACCCACCAATACAGATCCCGTATTCCATGAAATCCTAGGACTGCATGGAGCGTCGCAACTTGGTTTATCACTATAAATACTTCCTGTTATCGTTCGACAAACTCCATTATTAGCCACCTGTTTTTCGTCGCACAACCTATAGTTGGCTATCGCCTGGTACCCCTGGAATCCGGCTTGAGTATTGCGGGCTTTGTTGCCGGCGCTTCCGGTAAGAGTAACAGCATCAACTTCAGCCGCCCCGCTATCTTGGAACATTGGGAGCCACCAAACATTATCGGTACCCGGACAACCTTTTTCCGGGTCATTTGAACAACGGCAATTGCCGTAGCTGTAAAGCTCTTTTGGCTCCGAATTGTTAACGGAAAGAAACGCTTTCCAGGTGTCGTCGCGTTGGACATTGCCTCCGGAATGCACCGAGTAAAGCAATCTAAAAGGACCGTCGGAAAAAGTTACACTGTCATTTGCAGTGCCATCTGTCAGGCCATTTGGATCGGTATCGCAAATCGCAAAACTTCTGAAAGCGGAAAGCAATTCGGTTTCAGTTTGAGAAGAATGAGAAGCGTAGGCAGTAAAAGACAGCGCCCCAAAAAAAGAAATCAATATTAAAAATGCTAGTTTTTTCATTTTGAAACTATGTATAAAATAGATACTCTAACCGGCGACTCTTTCCAAAAAGCGATGCTGACCGAAGTTTTGTCTTTTCTCGCGCCCAAAAATTTTGCAAGCTCGCTTTCGGGCAAGTCCTCCACCATGAAAGCGTTAGCCGCGAAGTAATCTTTAAAACCTTTTAAAATTTCCTCAACGCTTTTGTGGCTTCTGTATGAAACAGTCGCCCTGCGGATTTCGCCATCGAGTTTCCCCGCGTCGTTTAGAACTTCCAGGTCAACGATATACGAATCGCCAATCATCTCTTGCGGGAAAAAGCTAGGAAGTTCCGGCCCAAAAACTCTTTCTGGCCGCAAATAGAAAAAATATACGGCGAATAAAACAATCGCAACAGCCACGATAATTATCGGACGCTTCATGACTTTATTATAGTTTTAAATAAAACTAAACTCAACAACAAAGTTATCCACAAAAGGAAACCCTATCGCTCGCAAGCGACAGGGTTAAAATAAATTTACTAAAGTTTTTTGCCCATGGTTGTTACTTACAACCAAGTACACCGGGCCAATCTTGGTCTTTCCGAATTGAGGCTTTAAATCCACCTCAATTACAAAATTTTCCAAATCGTCAGTGTGGCCAATTTGCTTCCAGTATTGAGCCCACGGACTATCGAAAATAGTCTCGATTTTGACAGAACTGATTCCATTTTCAGCATCTTCCGCCTTAAAAATAACCCGAAGGCGTTTTCCATCGAACTCCTTTTCTTTGATCTCAACTTTCGGCCAAGACTGCTTTTCCGGAATCCAGCCGAAATCATTGAGATTCGATAGGCTTCCGCGCGCGATTCCTTCCGCTTCAACAGACATAAGAACGCACTCGCCTTTTTTGGTTTTTTCCGGGTTGTAACATCCTTCATTCGCTCCTCCGCCCACCATACTGCGAAATTTCATTTTCGCGGCATTGAGCCCGTGAGAATCATCGGCAAAAGCGGAATGGTCCAGCCCCCAAAATCCATGGCCGGCCTCGTGGTTAAAAAGTGAGGCATTAACATTAACACACCGGGACAGAGTAATTCCATTGCTCTCTCCGGGGCATTGCGCTTCGTTTCCCAAAAACGACCGATGGATTTTGCGCATGTGGGTTATTCGCATATACACCCTTCCGGAAAACCATCCGCCTCCGCCCCGTATCGGCATATCGTCGCCTAGGTCATTGGGATTGCCAACATCACCCACGACAACAACAAACTTCCAGTTTTCAGGAATTTTGTTGCGGATTTCGTTTTCAATGTTGGTTAAGGCTCTTTCATTTCCCTCAACATAGAGCTTTCGGTCTCCCCCATCTACCATTACAACACTGGGGAGTCCATTAGAATCCAAATCATATGGCAATTCGACTCGATTAAACCCGTTGAGCAACATCTCCTTGTCCAATAGAATTTTTTGAAAATAGACGGCTTCTCCAAAGTATTGTTGGACCTCTTCGCGTTTCGCCGGTTGGCGATCGTTTGAAGTTAGAACAACAAAACCGATTTTTGTGTTTCCCGCCTGCGAATCCAGCCTTCTAGGAGTCGGAATTCTTGGGATTGTCTTAAAAACCAATCCTTCAAAGTCCATTGCAATCCCCGAAAGCGAAATATTGGACGCAATCACTATAATTCCAATCGAATCCAAGAAAAACGGAGCCTGATTGAAAAACGAAGACATTTTCGCGCCTCGCGCGAGAACAAATGCCCCTTCCTTTAACTTATTTCCAGAACGGTCGAATGCTGTAAAAGACACTCTTGCGTCCTGGCTTCCGGGATTGACCAACGCGACGCCGTTATTCGGCGCGAGCGGATATGTCAAAACATTTTCCACCGGCGACGACGGCACGTCAGCCTTTCCTGTGGGTTCCGTACTTCCAGGCGCAAATTGCCTGAACTCCAAATCAACCGCAAACGGCTTGTCGGAAGTAACCTTCGTCCAACCGGTAACAAAAGAACCGGAATTGCGAAGAATTTCCAAGACATCCGAAGCAATAGAATCCGGGGCAGGTTTTTGCAAATTCACAACAAAAGAACTATTCGTCCCCTTGCTGGTAGACAAAACTAGCGGACTGCCGGCATTGTCAAAAAAATCGATAGTGACGGCATTTGGCACGCCGGACAGATTCACGAACAGAGCCTTGCTTTCCCAATCCGAAGCCGGCAATGAACCGGCAACAAAGTGGGGAAGGTATTGGGTGATCACTTGTTGAGCTTCAGCCGCGCTTGCAAAAACGCAAATCATAAACACACAAAACACAAACTTCCTCATGTCAAAAACCTCCTTTTCTACTCTAGATTATAGCAAATTTAGTCTAATTGTCAAGGTACCCTCCCCGGGTGTATTCATTTGAGGGGTCCCACATCATCCAGGAGGTTAAACCAGAGTCGTAGGTGCCTTGTATTTGCGCGCGGATTTTTGCGGCATCGTAAGTGGCGCCCAAGTCGAAATCCTGCAGCCACGGGCGCAATTTGAGCGGAGACGAACTTGCCATAACCATTCGCGCAACTCCCCTATCCATAGAATATTTAACAACTTCATACGGATACGCCGCCGGATTTTTGAAACCTTGGAATGTCGCAGGATAATGCGACGGATAAACCATTGGAGAAACATAATCAAAATATGGGTGGATTCTTTCTAGAACCTGCCCAATATTGAGCCCGTCGTAGTTTGTCATTACCATCCCGAAAACATCCGCTGAAATCGGCACGCCAACATCTTTTAATTCCCTGCGCAAATATTTGAAAAAGTTTTCCAACAAAATTTCTTTGGTAAGCGGCAAATCAATAGAAGTTGTTGTCGCCTTGGATGACACCGGAAACGCGATATCGCGCATATTGCCGTCCGACGGATATCTAATATAATCGAAGTTTAGTTCATCAAAACCGATTTTTTCAGCAGATTTGGCTACTGCCACCGTATAATTCCAAAACTCTTCCGCGGAAGGATCTATGTATAAAAGCCCCTTTTTATCTTTCCAAGTAAGCCCGCTTTTTGTCTGTACCGCTATTTTGGGGTTGTATTTTGCGTAAACCGGGTCTTGAAAAACCGTGATTCTGGCAATTACGTAAATACCGTTATCATGCAAAGTTTTTATGAATTCTTTCAAATCCTTTACCCGAATTTCTTCTGAACCCACTGATTTTACAAGAGAATTTTCGGTATCAAAAGCTATCGTGCCGGTATAATCTTTAATATCTATAACTATGCTATTGATTTCGGATTTTTTTATAAAATCCGCAAGCTCCGCCCGCCATTTCGGCGTTCCCGCCACCCAGCTTGTCATGTAAATCGCTTTTACTGCCTGCGGAGTGGGAACATGAATTATTTTTTCTTCCTGAATCGAGTTAAGTACTTCCGTAGAAATAGAGTTTCTATCGGCAGTATCGGCAAAGAAATTGGGAATAACAAAAATAGCCGCGAATCCTGCAGCAATTAAAATTCCGTATTTATAAAAGCGCCCGCTCATCGCTGGAATTCTTTAATTTCCTGGCCCGCTGAAGATTCTTTAAGTTTTTCTGAAGAAAGCAGCCAAAACCCCAATAGAGCGACAGCGACCCCGCCCAAAACCATCAAAAGTTTGAAAATAAAAGTAGTAAGCCCCAAAAACGGAGCAAGTATAAAAATAATCCCTATAGAAACTATAGCCCAATGCCTCCACATAAAAATATTATATTCCTAATTGAGTTTAAAGAAAAGGGCGCCTCGCCCCAACTTAGCAACCTGGTTGCTAAGTGATTGAAACGGTGGCAAAAACCGCCAAATGATCAGAAACTCTTTCATCTATTGTTTTGTAAGAAAAAAAGTCGATTTCTTTTGAAAGAAACGCCCAATCAATACGTTTGGTGGGTTTCCACGATGGATAAGTATTCAAATTTTTACTTTCCGGTTCATAAACTTTCAAATCAAGGTCGTCTACAAACAATCTTAATGATTTTTCCTTGCTCGCGAAATCACAATTCATGTCTCCGGCCAATATTACAGGGTTTTTCTTTTTTGAAAGAATGTGTCTAACCATATCTAGTTGGTGTGAACGTGAGTTGAATCGCAACCAATCAAGCCAAACCAAATGAATCGAGACAACAGTTAATACTTGGCCGTGAGGAAGTTTTAAATCGGCAATAATAAATCCCTTGCGCTCGGTAGGAAATGAAAAACTAAAGTTAAAAGATTCGCAGTTCTCCAGAGGATACTTGGAAAAAATCGCCGTACCTGACACAAATATGTTTTTATCCAAAAATATCGCAGAACAACTCGGGGCAAAATATTTATAAAAATAGTTTAATTTATCGGCTAAAAAATGAAACTGATTGAAACCTCCGCTAAGCACAGAAAACTGATCCACTTCTTGAAGTATAACAACGTCAGAATTAAATTTTTTGATAAGATCAGCTATTTTTTGCAAATTGTTTTCTGCTTGTTTGCGACTTACGCGCAAAGGAAAAATCGGACTTTTTAAATTTCGTCCGTGCATTATGTTTAAGTTGAATAATGATATTAGGGTCATGTTTCTTCCACTTAGCAACCTGGTTGCTAAGTTCTAATCTAATAATAAATTTTCGAGTTCTTTGGATAATTTTTTTCTTTCGATAATATCTTTTAGAGAACTTTCAGCAAATAGCTTGTAAGCGTTTTGACTCTCAAACTGTTTTAAAATAACATCCTTAAAAGAACAAAGTCCCTTGTTGTTTAAAACATATTCGTTCCAACTTGATTTAAAATAGTCTGATGTATTTATTTGATGTACTTTGTTATTTAGATTAACGTAAGCACTAACATGTAAAAGATAGTCATTTGAATTTATATGTTTTGCTTTAAATGGACCCTGAAAAAGAGTCCCGCTTCTTTTATTTTTAAAATTAAAGTATTGCGCAAAACCAGTCCCCACTTTTTTCATAAACTCACTTATACCATTTTTGACTCTTTGTCTTAAAACCAAATGATAATGATTTTTATTAAGGCAAAAACAAACGATATCAACCAACTTAGCAACCTGGTTGCTAAGTGGTTTATTTTTTCGAAAAGAATTTTCGAAAATACTACCGATTGGCCTTATAGAGTTGAACTCGTCCATGCCCTGAAGAAATCTGGCAAAATCGTATTCATCCATAAAAACAGGTCTTTTATCAACACCGCGATTATAAATATGATAAAACTCTCCATTTACAAACTTTGTCTTCCGCATTACTTTTTTATATCACTTATTTTTATTACTTAGCAACTCGGTTGCTAAGTGGTGTCGAATGAGTCGACGCATTTGTTGAATGTTTCTACTTGAGCGTTGTAATCTTGTATTAAATTTTTTGTTTCTTTTGAAAGTGAATTATAAACTCCCACAAGCGAATTGTGCTCGTTAACCATGCTCTCGTATTGCTCGCGCGTCTCGTACTTTTCGTTTTCAATCACGTCGCGCAAAAGATCCAAATGCGATTTTAAAGATTCCAGTTGATTTTTATTTGCTTCTATTTTTGGAACAAAACCGGGGTCCGGGCTTTGGCATACCGAAAGAGGAATAGAGAAAATTTGAACCGCCACCCACACAAGCCTTCCTTTCAAAAAATCTTTTTTTGCAGCAACTCCTATCTTGGAATATCCGGAACGCAAAATATTGGCTCTGTGGCCAGGGCTAGCCATCCATGCCCGGACCACGTCTTCGTCGTCTTTGAAATCACCCATCGCTAAGTTTTCACCTATCAAAACTAATTTGTAGCCAGCCGATTTAGCCACATCGCTTATTCCATCTCCCGCGGGAGAAACGTGTTCAAAATACTGGCGAGCGAGCATATCGTTTAATTTTGTTTCCGCGATTTTATCGAGCTCCGGATCGGCATCGAGCGCATTCAAAGATTCCGAAGCGCGTAAGAAATTTGTCCACGATACAATCCCCTCCCGCGTCAAAATTGAAACAGCTGGAACATCTTCGGGTTTTTTCACCACCTCAAGCGGAGGAGGAGATAGAGGCTTTTCTGAAAGCGCTGCATCTTCTGCTTTGGGAAATTCAACCACCTCCGGCAACTCAATAACCGAAACCTCGCTTAATTTTTCATTTATCAAAAAACCGCCGAAAATTAAAACGGCGAAAAGCAGGGCCAAGCCCAGTAAAATTTTTAAAAACATTGTTAGTAAGATTTTCTGCTGATTCTAAACGACTCAAAAGAAAGAAAAAACGCGAAAAGAGCTATCGCCCCGCTTCCCCAGAGCGGCAAACCGTAGCCTTCTATGGAAATGTTCCGACCGTAAAGAATACGGCTTATCTGCAAAAGCCCCATTATCAAAAATAAAAATCCGGTGGTAAGTGTGAAATTTTTTACGCTCATAATTATTTAATTAAATAGTATTAAATCGACCCATATATATTATACCACAGCAAAACCCCCCGGACTATTCCGGAGGGGTGTAATTGGATAAATTTTTAAGTTCATTTAATTTTTCTTTAAAAAATTGAACATTGGGATTACTTTTTATTCTAGAGAGCTCCCTAATTACTAATCTGAGCAAAGATAGCTTGGCTTTAATAGGGGTGGTCGAACAATCGACAATCCATAGAATAGAACAAGGATTTCTTTGGGCAAAGAAAAAAGCTGATTCTTTTGAAGATTTATGCTGAATAAAAATTCTTAACTCTTTTTGCTTTTCGCCAACTTTCACATATCGCCCAGCGATCCAGTCAATGCCTATTTGGTCAAAAACTTCTTTCCGTACTATAAAATCAAAGACTCCATCTTTGTCGCGCATTTCAAGTAAAATCGCTTCGGCGCATTGTTCGTGAGTCATTAATTCCGTCCTCCCAGGGGCTCTATTATAAATGTCTTTGTTATTCCGTATTTTATGCTATCATAAAAAAATGGAAAAACAAACAGCCGTCAGCGGAATCCAGGCTTCCGGAAAGCTCCATATCGGAAATTACATTGGAGCAATCAAACAATTTGTCGAACTTCAGGACAAATATAAAATGTTCGCCTTTGTTGCGGACCTCCACGCAATCACCGTGCCGCAAGACCCGCAGGAACTCCGCAAAAATACTCTGGACGCCGCGGCAATTTATCTTGCGTGCGAGTTGGACCCCAAAAAAGCAACTTTGTTTATACAATCTCATATCCAGGAACACGTGGAATTAGGATGGATCTTGAATACAATGACTCCGCTTGGGGAGCTAGAGCGAATGACTCAGTTTAAAGAAAAAAAAGAATCTCAAGGGCAAAAACAAGGCGTACATGCCGGGCTTTTAAATTACCCTACATTGATGGCAGCCGATATCTTGATTTACCGCCCCGATACCGTACCGGTGGGAGAAGACCAACTACAGCATTTGGAACTGACTCGAACGCTTGCACGAAAATTCAACTCGAGATTCGGAGAGACATTCAAAGAACCGCGCGCTTTGCTCAAAAAGGAAGGAGCAAAAATAATGGGCTTGGACGACCCAAGCAAAAAAATGTCAAAATCGTCCCTAAATCCAAATAATTATATTGAACTTCTGGACCAAGAAGCCGAAATACGGCGCAAAATACAAATTGCTGTAACAGATTCTGGAAAAGAAATAAAATTCAACCCGGAGGAAAAGCCGGCCGTTTCCAACCTGCTTACTATTTTCAGCCTGATGTCCGGAAAAGAAATAAAAACTCTTGAAAAAGAATACGGGGGCAAAAACTACGCGGAATTTAAAAAAGATTTGGGAAATCTGCTTATTGAAAAACTCACACCCATTCAAATCGCCTACAAAAAAATAATAAAAGACGAAAAAAAACTCCTAAAAATCCTGGCCGACGGCGCAAAATCTGCCCGCGCGATAGCGCAAGAAACAATGAAAGAAGTAAAAACAAAAATCGGCCTCCTCTAGGAGGCCGATCGCATTTGAACATAAAGCTCGAGAGTGTGTTTTGCGTTCGGTTCGATATCCAACTCTTTTAAGGCAAGGCGCGGAGGCGCCCACATAAATTCCTGCGCCTCTTCATTTAATTCAACTTTTTTCCCGAAAACTTTTACAACTTTATCAACAAAAATATGGCTTACTCCAGTTTTGAAATAACCAGAATTTTTAATCTGGTCAAAGGTACAAATGTGCTCGCCGACTTCAGCCTTTAAACCGGTTTCCTCAAATATTCCGCGAATGAGGGCGTCTTCCAGCCGTTCATTTACTCGAACCTTTTCGCCTACAATTGAATACCGACCTCCCCACTTATGGGTGCGCACAAGCAGAATTTCTTTTTCTCTTTTCCTCCGGCCAGCGTATTCGATAATCGCCCCAACAGCCACTACCGAGCTTGCCAAAATTAATTCCCGCCACATTACGAACATAGATTTTTCCGCAATCCTTCGTACCGAACTTTGCGCGGGAAGCCTTTTGTTTCTGAAAATAAATTCCGCCAAATTATCCGGCCTCCAAACAGCGTTTTGGGGCACATAAACTGGGTGGTCGCGCGGCTGTTCTAAGAAAAAACACGGCATTCCAAGAGTTTGGGCAATACCTAGTTCATACGAAGCGCTTTTGCCCAAATAACCGTCTACATTTACAAAATAGCTGAAACCAGACCTTCCCATTTTTTTTAATTTCGCAAGATATAAAAGCTCTATCATTCTAGGGTCTTCGGACTTATCCGAATCCAAAATGGCAAAACCATCTTTCATCGAAACAATCTCCGAAAACTCCGGAGCTACAACCTCTATGCCGCAACCGGTAAAAATCTCGTGGGCTTCTTTTATTTTTTCAAAATGCTTCCGAAAACTTCCATGGAGAACGGATTTGAACATCAGACTCCTCCGCAAAAATTCTCAACAAAACATAACAAATTTAATATCGCACGTCAAGGAACAATTCGTGCGAATTGTTCCTTATAAACTCAAGCGTTCAAAATCCAAGTTTAGTCAAGACTAGTATCTTTTTGTCTTCCAAAAGCTTTTGGGTGCTTGCTTCAACGCGTAAACGGATTACGTCTTCGGTATTCGACGGGCGCAGTATGAACCACCAGTCTGGATAGTCGATTTTTATGCCGTCTTTGTATGAAATCTGCCCATCTCCAAAAGCGGCGGCGGCTTTATCGATGTACAAATCTTTGTTTTGAATCGAAAAATTTAATTCCGGAGTCGCATAATACCTTTGAAGCGGAACAATCAATTTGCTTAACGGCTTTTTTTCTTTTCGCAGCAGGTCGATTACACATAACATCGCAAAAAGCGCAGAATCGCAATAAAAAAAATCTTTGAAATAATAATGTCCCGAGAGTTCGCCGGCAAAAATCGCGCTATTTTCGCGCATGGCTTTTTTTATAAATGAGTGCCCCACTCGCGACTCAATTGCCCGCCCGCCATGTTTTTTGATTTCTTCTTTTACTGCCCAGCTGGAATTTATGCTATAAACAACCGGGCCGCGAAAATATTTTGCCAAGAGAGCTGTTATTATATCGCCCGCTATTTCTCTGCCTTTTTCGTCGCTAAATTTTATCCTATCGCCGTCTCTGTCGAAAGATAAGCCCAAATCGTATTTTTTTTGCGCAATCTCAAACTTTGGAAATCTGGAAATCAAATCCGAAAAAAACAAGCCGACCGCGCTGTTTTTCGTATCAGCTTTGATTTTAATTTTAAATTTTTTAAGTTCGTTAAATTTTTCTTCAAAAAAATTAAAGTACTCTTCCTTAAAGTTTTTTTCTTGAACTCTCCCCCGCTCTTTGTCCGCGAATACGCCCCGTAAAGCGGAATTGCGAATTTCTTCGAGCCCTCCGCCCTCGCCCAAAATC